>CABIKM010000022.1 GCA_902196205.1 Candidatus Methylomirabilis lanthanidiphila
TCCGCTGCAGTCCGGTCGGATGTTATGAGGATCTCTGACGGTCTATCCTCGTCTGTGATCACTCCCCCGGTTTCAATAAAAAAGCCGCCTCCGCGTAACGCGGCTGGCGGCCCGACCACCCTCCATCCTCCGGAAATCGCTGGCCGTTATCCCCGGATCTTTTTGGACAACGCCTTGACAATTTTTATATCATGGAAATTGGTTTCGTAACCAGCAAAAACCTTTACCATGTTGCACGGATTGGCGAGGACCGCGATGGCGCTGCACACATTTCGGATTTCATGCGAGACCGCCCCAACCACGACTCGCGACCCGGCTAGGAGGTGCTCAAAACTCGACTCTTCACGTTCCCTCAATTCCTCTGAAGCGTCGACAATCAAAGCAGCCAGGCGGGGACCTGCCGCAGTCTTGTAGGTCGAGAAAAAGACACGGGCCGGGAAGATACTGCCGTCCTCTTTCGACCCACGGCATTGCATTTCGGTCCGAAAGGTCTGGCGGGTGTTCTCAACAGACGGGACCGACGCCAGCGCGGCAACATAACGGCTGATATTTCTTCCAGGCAGTTCCCCATTCGGCGTCCCAAACAGGCGGTGCGCCGACGAATTTGCCTGAAGAATTGCGCCGTCGCCGGTCATGATAAGAATGGCGACGGGACTACTGTCGATGAGAAATGCCAACTGCTCCTCCGCCTGTCGCCGAGCCACGACTTCCCGTTCGATCCGTTTGAGGTGCTCCATCCCCTCCTGGCGGCTTTTGATGACCTCATGGACGAACAACCCCGCCCCTGTCAATGCCGCGAAATCCGAAAGATCGCTGAGCAGCCCGACACTGAACGTAAAAGGAAAAGGGTCGAACAGATCGGCGAGCGCCATGCAAAGAGCTGCCGTCAACGCAATCGCCCAGCGCGGCAACACACTGGCTGCCAGCATCACGGGAAATACATATAGAAACCCGAAGGAGATATCAACGGCCACACCCCAGTCGATGACAGCGATGGCTCCGATGAGAATGGCCGCACCGGTCAGTACGATCTCCCTTTTCACAACGAACGGCGGGAAAATCATGGCCCGGCCCACGTCGGCATACCTCCGCCGTATCTCAGCATCGAGTTTCTCTCTACTTGCGATCGCAACGTTCGCCAATGGGTCAACTGATCCGCCTGCTTCCCACGCGGCACCCGACCGTCCCCCCCTGGACGTGCCTCGTTCAGTCTACCGGAGCACGCTGGCCTTAACTATTCATGTAACACTTCCGACCTTCGCCCGCGAGCTATCTTTCGGCTCGCCGGACACTATCTTTCGGATGGGCTGAGACAGACACGAGGTGTGGCGGATAAGCCGATTCTCCTGGCACAGAAACCATCGCTTTTCGGGTGGCAGACCTTACGCGCCGCCGGGTATCACGAGGGACCCTCGATAACGGGCACCACGGACCTGTTACGGTCTTCGCAGCCTGATCACTTCGTCTTCGCGGAACGCTTCAAGGACGGTGACACGAGCCACATACGATCACGACTCCCGAAAGGCTACAGCTCCCGGGAGGTCCCAACCATGCCGGAGCGTCTGGCTACCGTCTCAGGCGTCCCGCCGGCGACCAGGGAACGCAAGGTGACTCCTTTCAGGGCCGACTGTACCGCATCATCGCGCCGGCGCAGCAATGCCGGAATCTGGGCAGGCGTCACGGCGTCGGACGCCACGCCCCATCGGGAGGTTCGGACCAGCCTCAGGACTTCACAGACGGGCACATATTCCGGCGGGCGGCCCAATGTGAACCCTGGAGGGTCCTCCGTGCGAAGCAGCAGCCCGCAGCGCACAAATGTTTCGATCAGCTCATCGACGACCCCCAAGGGAAGATCCAGCGCGAGGACCAGCTCTGCCGTTCCGGCCGGCGGCTGCCCCGCCAGGTGGCGCCGCGTGATTTCAGTCAGTACCGTCAAAGCTGCTGATTCGCGAAACTCGTGCGTGTGCCGGCGCCGGAAGAGGTCCCTGCGGTAGACGTATGGATGCTGATAGACATACGACACCTGTGCGCCGACCAGCACGATGATCCAGGTGATGTACAGCCAGAGCAGGAACAGGATCAGAATGGCAAAACCGGAATAGATCGCGCTGTACTGCCCGGACCCGGCGACAAACGAGGTAAACGCTGTTCCGGCGAGTTGCCACAAACCGCCTGCCGCCAGCCCGCCGACCAGCGCTGAGCCGAATCTGACCTGGGTATTGGGGAGAAAGGCGTAAAAGAAACTGAACGCGCCGCATAACATCGCAAAGGGCAGAATCTTTGCACCGAGGATAATCACATACCCGAACGGCTGAATCTCCAGCACGCGCTGAACCAGCCAGTGGCTCTGTGCCGAGGCGATCATCGTAAATGCGGCAAAGACGAGGACAGGCCCCACCAGTACGACACTGAGATAATCCCTGAACTTCCGGCCGATGGGACGGGACCGGCGTACCCGCCAGATCGCATTAAGGGCATCTTCGATCTGATGGATCGCCGAAAACGTCGTCCAGAATAACGTCGCCATGCCGACGGCTCCCAGTACGCCGACCTTGAGATTGTTGACAAAGCCGATGATCTGAACGGTAATCTCATGGCCCCGTTCCCCAAGCGGTTCCAGGGCCTGGGCCAAAAACGGCTCGATCTGCTGGTGTACGCCGAAGGCCTTCAGCACAGAGAACATGACGGCCAGAAAGGGTACAAGCGAGAGAATTGTGGTATAGACCAAACCCGCAGCCCGGATGCTGAGCAGGTTCTCATGGAACTCCAACCCGGCCACAAGGATGATGCGGAGAAGGCGGATCCCTGCGCGCTTCCATGGCGCCAGGCGATCCAGATCGGATGTCCACAGGTCGCAGTGGAACAGTTTAGTCACTTTGTCCAGCATGGAACCACCTCTGTACCGTACGTCAAGCCGTTCTTTGGAACGGCAGGCGCACGGACATCACGGCGCGATCAACCTCCCCACTTCATGCCAGAGAAGATCGACCCTATCGATGGCGGCGGGGAGATTCCTGTCCATGTCACCTCCGGCCTTCCTGACGGCTTCTTGAAGCTCTTCGACAGCCTTTCTTTGATCGTCCCGCGTAATAGTCCGCGTCTTTTCAAAGACGTCGTTGATGAAGTCCATCTCGGTTTTGGCGGTCCCGACATTCTTGGATTTCAGCTCCATCTGGACCTTGGTCAGATGATCCCTGATGGTCGCCATTGCGACCTTGAATGCTACTGTCTCTACATTGGACCGAACCTCTCCAACGATCTTCTCCAGGCGTTCGATGTGGCGCCTCAAGGCCTCTTCATTGGCGACCTTGTGTTGTTTCAGCTCTTCGACAACAGCAGACAGCTCCTTTTTATACGACTCTTCGAGCGCGGAGACCTTTGCCGACATTGTATTTATTGCCTTAATGATGCTTTTTGCGCCGGCATCGTCCGGCAATTGACCGGTCTTTTTTGCCGCTTCTTCCTCGCGAAGATACTGCTCGATATTGTCGAGCCTTTGCTGCAGATTACTCACGTCCGATTTCAGCCCTCTGCTTTCTTGCCGAATCAGAATAGGAAGGGCGACATAGCCTCCCACCGCAAGTACGACAATAACGACAATGGTTGCAATAAGCGTCTTCATTCTGTCCTCCGCCCGGAATTCGTTGCGTGCTCAACGCGTCTGCGGTCAACTCCGGCTTGCACGGCATGTGACGTGACGTCCACCCCGCGACGTCATGTTGTCAGGGATCGTATTGGGTGCGGAAATGATGCGGTCTGTTTTCGGTTCTAAGTTCGGTCGCTCGATCGAAAAACCTCAGCGCGCTTTCCTCGATGGCGAATGTGTACGCCCGGCCCTGCACGAAGGGCATCGTCATATCCGGTGGCAGCCGCGCCGATATACGCGCGTTGCCGAACCGCTCCTCCAGGTGCCCGTACACGATACGTTCGGCCCCCAACTCCTCTACCCGCGTCACCGTAAGCTGGAAGAATACCGGATTGCCGTGTCTTCCGCATGCCTCCTTCGGCACACACTGCTCAGGGCGGAAGCCCAGGATGACTTCGCCGTGCGCAACCAGGTTCATGGGGGGCGAGCCCACAAACCCGGCCACGAAGGTGTCGGCCGGTTCATGATAGATCTCGTGAGGCGCACCGATCTGCCGCACTTGTCCGGCATCCATGACGGCGATCCGGTCCGCGAGCGCCATGGCCTCTGCCTGGTCGTGCGTGACATAGATCGTAGTCGTCCCGATCCGTCGTTGCAACTGTACAAGCTCATCCCTAGCCGAACTCCGAAGCCGCGCGTCGAGATTGGAGAGCGGCTCGTCAAGCAGAAATACCGCCGGCTCCCGGACCAACGCTCTCGCCAGGGCCACGCGCTGCCGCTCGCCACCCGAGAGCTGACGGGGCTTCCGATCCAGCAGCCGCTCGATCCCGAACATCGCCGCAGCCCGCTTGGCCTTCTCCTCGATCACCTCCCTTCTCATCCCCTGAACCTCGAGCGGAAAGGCGATGTTGTTGAAGACCGTCATATGGGGATAGAGCGCATAGCTCTGAAAGACCATGGCTACCTGCCTCGCCTGGGGTGGAAGATCGTTCACTATCCGACCTCCGATATGGATCTCGCCGGCGGTGGGCGACTCGATGCCGGCGATCATGCGAAGCAGGGTGGACTTTCCGCACCCCGATGAGCCCAGCAGGACGAAGAATTCGCCCTCGTTGATGATAAGATCAACGCCGTTCACCGCTGTGACGTTTCCAAACTGCTTCGTCAATTTCCTGATCTCTACGATCGCCATGGCTTCTGTCGCCGTATGCTACCCTTTCACCGAACCGGCCGTCAGACCGGATACAATGTGGCGTTGAAAGAGGAGGACGAGGAGAATCAACGGCGCAGTCACCACGATCGTCGCAGCCGCTATCTCTCCCCACGGGACCTCGTGCAGACCGGGAAAGAGGGCAATGGCCACGGGGATCGTCCGCATCGTCTCCTGTGAGGTGAAGGTCAGCGCGTAGAGGAACTCATTCCACGCAAAGATGAACACCAGGATGGCGGCCGTCCCGATCCCCGGCGCCGCGAGAGGAAGGAAGATGCGAACGAAGACCTGAAGCGGCGTGCAGCCGTCCACAAGGGCCGCCAGATACAGTTCGTCGGGAATCTCCCTGAAGACGCTCCACAGAATCCAGATGGCAAGCGGGAGGGCAAAGGTGGTATAGGGAACAACAAGGCCGATGTAGCTGTCCCGCCATCCAAAGGTTCGAATGAGCAGATACAGGGGACTCACGGTGGCAATAGGAGGAAACATGGAAATGGACAGGGCCAGAAAGAGCAGGAGGTTCCTGCCCCGGAACTGCAGCTTGGCCACGGCAAATGCCGCCAGGGAGCCGACGGAAAGACAGGAGACGGTCGTCAGGGAGGCGACAATCACACTGTTCAGGATAAATCGACCGAACGGACGGCCTTGAAAGATGGCGACGTAATGATCGAGGACCGGCCTTGTCGGAAAGAGCGGCGGCAACGAGCCGAGGTCGGACGCGGGCTTCAGCGAGGTGACCAGTTGCCACAGGAAGGGCAACAGACAGAAGGCGGTCAGCCCCGTCAAGAGCGCCCAAAAGATGGACCCTTCTGCGACCCGCCTGAGCCGACTACCCACCGGACTGCCTCCTTAGAAGGACGATGCATACGGCGCTGATGAGCAGGACGATGAGAAACGTGGCGACCGCTACTGCCGAGCCGTAGCCGAACTGAAGGGTCTGAAACAGCAGTTTATAGGCGTAGATACTTAATGTCTCGGTCGTGTTGGCCGGCCCGCCTCCCGTCAGTACGTAGACCAGATCGAAGATCCGGAAGGCATCGAGCATCCTGAACAGCAGGGCGATCAGGATAAAGGGCAGCAGCAACGGAACGGTGATCCGCCGCAAGATCTGCCACCTGCCCGCGCCGTCCACCCGCGCCGCCTCATACAACTCCTCGGGGATCATCTGAAGGCCGGCCAGCAGGATGAGGGCCGCAAAGGGACTGGTCTTCCAGACGTCGGCCAGGATAAGCGCATGCATGGCAAAGACGCGATCCCCAAGCCAGTTCAGCGGCGAGGACAGCAGGCCGATCTGCTGCAACAGGTAATTCAGCAGTCCGGACTCAGGGTTGAAGATCCATTCCCACATCCGGGCCGAGACGACGGTGGGAATCGCCCATGGGATGAGCACGAGGGCCCTGAAGAGGCCCCGTCCCCGGAAAGCGCGGCTCAGGAGCAGGGCCAGGATCAGCCCGACGGCCAGCTCCAGCGAGACCGAGAGCAGGGAGAAGTAGGCGGTGTTCAGAAAGCTCTGCCAAAAGCGGGAATCGTGCAGGAGAAAACGGTAGTTGTCGACACCCACGAAGTAGGAAATGCCGAACACGGGCATTCGTCGATCGAGACTGATCGTGAAGGCGTACACGATCGGGAAGACGGCCACGGCCCCGATCAACAGACAGGCCGGCAGGATCATCAGAAAGGCCCGATGCCCTCTCATTCCATCTCCAGCTTCAGGATCTGCTCGATGTGCCGGGAGGCGTCTTCCATAGCCCGCTCGGGCGACTTGATCCCCATGACAGCCGCACTCAGCTCCGGCTGCAGCAGTTGGGAGATCATAAGGTAGAAAGGCGTCACCGGTCTGGGACGGGCCCGGCGCATCGCCTCATAGAGAGGCGGAATGGCGGGGTTCGCCTTTTTCAGCTCCGCATCCTGATAGAGGGCATGGCGTGCCGGCGGAAAGCCAAGCTTCATTGCCAGAACCTTTTGCGCCGATTGACCGGTCAGAAATTCAGCGAATTTCCCGGCCAGATCCGGATGGGCCGAGAAACGGTTGACGCCGAGCAACCAGCCCCCTAATGTCGGAGCCCCGTGAGACCCTTCAAGGGCAGGGAGCATCGCCACACCCACCTTCCCCCGTACCTTCGAACCCTCCTGTTCATACAGCGCCATGGCGTACGGCCAGTTCCGCATAAAAATCGCCCGGCCCGCTCCGAAGACGTGGCGGGTGGCCTCCTCATCCGCCGACGTCACAAGCGGAGGCGACACCCTGCTGACGGCGATCAGGTCACGCATAAACCGAAGCGCGTCGACCGCTTTCTTGTCGCGAAGAGCCGACCGGCGGTCTTCTATCACCGCGCCTCCATTGCCGTGAATGAACTCCAGAGCGACACAGATCAATCCCTCGTATTGTTTCCCCTGCCAGACAAAGCCTTTGAGATCCGGATCCTGTTCCCCTTCCAGGATGATCGCCGCCTGTTGGGACAACTCCTCGAAGGTGCGGGGGGGCGCGAATCCGTACTCCGACAGCAGATCCTTTCTGTAGTAGAGGATTCCCGCATTCGCAAACCAGGGAATCGCATAGACGCGATCATTGCGGGTCGCAGCCTCAACAGGCCCCGGCAGAAAGTCCGCTAATCCATCGGCCACGAAGCTCGGGGTGAGATCCAGAAGCCAGCCCGCTCTGGCGAACTCCTGGATCCAGATAACGTCCAGTGCGAATACGTCAAAGGTTGCAGACCGGCCCTCGAGGGCCGTCACGTAGAATTGATGCTGCTGGTCCGTCGAGGTGGGCAGAACCTCCTCGATGACCGTAACGCCGGGGTGTTGCCGTTCGAACGCCTCAATCAACTCCGAAAGGACTTCAGGAGCGGGCACCTTGAAGTGCGCGAACACGAGCTTCGCTCTCCCTTGCTCATTGGTGACGCCCTCTTCTCTCGCGCATCCGACGGTGACGGCGAGCGCAATAACGACCAGCGATCCCACGAGACGCCGACGCACTCTCATCCAGGCACTCCGTCCCGAAACCCTATAAATGAGAGATCTCCTCCTTCTCATCATCCTCTTTCTCTCCGCGAAGGCGACGTTCGAGCAGCTCTCGGGCCAGATCCCGACCGCCAAGACCGAAGGCCAGCGCCAGGGCGAGAATGACGCCCCCGAACGTGATCGAGAAGGCCGCCACCACCATCTCTTTGGCGATCCCCAATTGGGTGAGGACAGTGGCTACTGTGAAGATCAGGATACTCCACCGAATCAAGATGGCGATGAGGTGTGCGCCCTGAAGCTGGGCATTGACCGCGGCGATCAGGGCTCCTTGAGCCAAGAAGATCGCCAGCAGCCAGCCGGCCCACAGCAGGAGAACGGCGATCAGCAGTTGCGGCAGGAAGTCCAGAGCCGCCGCGGTGAGGCGAGTGGCCGTCGGCAGGTTCAAGGCGTCGATGCCCATGAAGGTAAATATCAGGAAGACCGCCCAGAAACTCAAGCGGCCGACGAGAGAGGAACACGACCGCCGGACCCCTGCCCTGGCCAGGGCCTGACTGAATCCCCATCGCTCACAGAGCGGATCGAACCGCAACGCCGACAGGATACGATGGAGGGCGCCCTTTACGATCCATCCTGCCACAAGGCCAATGACAACGAGGGTCATCATGGCCAGGAGATTTGGCAGAAACTGGGTCAACTGTTTGCCCGTATTTCGAATGGCATCGAGCATTGCCTCTTGCCACAGCTCATTCATGGTTTCACCTCCAACGCGCCACCAGGTACGGCTTCATCGCCTCAAACCGTTCCGCCACCGTCTCGATGACCTCCTCGACCTGCTGATGTCCGCTCTCTTGGGTCTCGAGGACAAAAGAGGCGGTTCTGCCCAGGTAGAGCGGCGTCAAGGCTTTCAGCAGATGCTCCAGGTGCAGGACCCGATGGTGGTAGGCCAGCGCAAAATCGTAGATGACAGAGATCCAGAGATCCATTGGAAACCGGAACTTCTCCGGGTCCGGCGGTGCGATGCGCCGCAGTTCGGCCAAGGTGTCCGAAGCGAGAATCGTCTCCCAGATCGGCAGCAGATCACGAATGCCCTGCTTGAAGGCGTCCACCATCCGTTCCACGTTCACTGAGACGTGTTCAACCTCCACCTCCTGCAACGGTCCGACGATGGGGACCGGACTTGATGCTTGTGTGGTGTGCCATACGTTCGCATACTCCTCCATCAGGCTGAAAAGCGAGCCTACCACCTGCACCAGCATCCCTGAGAGATGCAGCCCCGGGTCCTTGTGCTCGTGAACCTTGGCCCCAAGGAACGCCTGGCAGATCCGGTATCGCTCGGCCGCTGCGGTGATCGTCATCCAGATATCGATCCCGAACCGGGCCACATCGGTCTCCCAGACCGGCTTGGCGAGATACAGAGCGGCCAGTTTCCCTGAAAACCCAAACTCGCCGCCGATGGGCTGGCGAATCTGTTGGCCGTACAGGGCCCTCGTCATGGGGTAGACGATACTGTTGGTGATGGTCCCGTCATATTTGTGACGGCGGTACAGTGGCGCCACATAATCGAATCGTCCTTCATATACGGGTCGGATCAGCCGCTCCACCCATTCGGGGGTAATGGAGCGAAGATCCGCGTCGACAACGGCACAGGCCTGCACCTGAAGCGCGTCAGCGATATTGAAGATTGTTCGAAAGGCGCTCCCCTTGCCCGGTATTCCATGGTAGGGGGTGATGATCTTGTAGATGGGCGGAACCGGATGCTGCACAAGCAGTGTGGACTCGTCTTCAAGCGCAGCCTGAACAACCTGAGGGGTTCCATCCTGAGAGCCTCCGTCCGAGTTGACGATTACGGATTGGGCGCGCGGAAAAAATGTGGCGAGTCCGGAGGCGACGGTCTTGACGACGCCCCCGATTGTGCCGGCATTGTTGTAGCTAGGGATCCCGATCAGGATGTCGGCCTTCCCGATCTCCTCCAGTCTCTCCAGAACAGGCTCATAAAGGAGCTGTTCCACCGTCTTCAGTCCTGGCGGATAGAAGGTCCAGGATGGCCTTGCACCATCCCTGCGGCCCGATGCCGCCGGCGCGGATCAGGTGCGGCACTTTGACCGTGGGGTCGTATTTCCCGTCGATTCGCTGGACGAGGATGGGGACGTCGACGGCCCACAACATCGGAAGGTCGTTCTGGCTGTCCCCGATCCCGACAGTCCGCACCTGACCGCACGCCCTCTCGAACAGTCGCGCCACATCAGCAACCGCTTTGCCCTTGTCATTGGATCCTGTGAGATGATGGAACCTCCCGCCTCGCGTACACCGGAACCCTCTCCGTCGGAACAGTGTGTTCACGCAGTTCAACTCTCCGGGAGGACCCTTGACGAAAAATGGCTCATCGTACTCCCGAACCTTTGCGAGACGAGCCTCCTCCACCGGGAGTCCCGTCAGCGCCGCAACCTGCTCCGCATTCAGATCCGAAAAGCCCCCAATCTTAACTCCGCTTTCGGCTCTCACCGCTTGCAATATCTCCACCAACCTGGGGTAGGGGGTACCGTACTCGATGACGTGGTAGCCGTCCACATCACGCTGGTACGGATAGGCGAAAGAAAAATAGTCCACGGGAATAAATGCGGCGCCTCCGTTCTCCACGACAAAGGGATCATGGTTATTGAGGAGTTGTCGATACCGCTCCACCTCAGCTCTGGTCTTGCTGGTGCAGAGAACGAGAGGGATCCCTCTCCGCTCGACCTCGTTCAGAGCTTCCCGGGCCGGCTCGCAACTGTACGTATCATGATCCAGCAACGTCCCATCCAGATCTGTAAAGATGAGCAGGCTGGCGCTGTGCCTTGGGCTATGCGTTGTCGGCATCTACTGCCTCGCGAAGCCGGGTCAAGAAGTCCGGGATCGCGGCCAGGACGCGGTTCCAGTTTGGGATCAACGGAACACCCAACGGGTCGGCCAGGAACCCCTCAATCGCCGACTGGATGGCTCTCGCAAATGCCTCTACGGCCTGCCCCTCCTGATGTTGGTCATACACAAGCCGGTTGATATACGCGTCGTTCTGGTACCGGCTCAGCATGTCGCGGGCCGTTCTGATATAGGTGATCGGCAACGTCTTTAAGAGCCCATCAGAAAGTACGGTCCCCTCTTCCGCCAACGTCCGCAGGATGCTCTTGGTGATGTCGACGGCCATTCGTGTGAGCCCCTTGGTCGGATCGGTCGCAGAGAGGTCCTGATGCTTGTGTTCATAGGTATCGGCAAGGTCGACCTGACAGACCCGTCCCACGGCACAGTTCCGATAGACCTGCGCCAACACCCCGACCTCCAGCCCCCAATCCCACGGAATCCTGTTCACCCGGGCCAGATCGGCGACCATGGCAAATTCGCCGGCTAATGGGTATCTGAAGCTGTCCAGGTACGTCAGGAACGGTTGCTGGTCCAGGATCCGCTGGAGGGCCCGGATGAGGGGGACCACCAGGAGCCTGACGGCTCTGCCGTGGAGTCGATCCGTTACCCGGCTGTAATAGCCTTTCGCAAACTCAAACGCCAACCGCGGATTCGCCACCGGATAACAGAGTCGCGCAAGCAGCTCTCGATGATAGGTCAAAACATCGCAATCGTGCAGCGCGATGACATCGCTTTGGCCGCGGGCCAGGACGTAGCCAAACATCATCCACGCCGACCGCCCCTTGCCGTCAGGTCCTGCCGAGATCCCACGTTCCTCCAGTTCACGGTAGAGCGCCTGGATCCTCGGACCGTCGTTCCAAATCAGGAGAGGCGCCTGGGGAAGACCCGCAAAGAACGTCCTGGCCCTCCTGAACTCCTCTTCGCCGGCCCGTCCCAGGCCGACGACAATCTCCCGCAGATATCGAACCTGAGCCAGTTCGTCGACAATCCGGGGCAGCGCCTCCCCCTCCAGTTCCGAGTACAGACACGGCAGCACCAACGCGATGGGCCGATACAGCAACGTTTCTTCCAATTCCTTCTCAAGCTGGTCGAGGTTCGGCTTTCCCAGCCGATGAAGCGTCGTGATCACGCCTGTCTGATGGAAATCACTCATCCGACTCCCTCCAATTAAACAATCGCTATGCTTCGCCGATCTTCTGCTCGATCGCCTTCTTGACCATCTGGACAAGGACCGACATGCCGAACGGCTTCGCCAGATAGGCTGTCGCCCCTTTCCCCATCGCCTCCATACACGTCTCCCGGTCGCCGAAGGCCGTAATGAGGATAATCTGAGCGTCCGGTTGGAGGCGCTTGACCTCCGGAAGAATCTCCATCCCACTCAGATCAGTCATGATCTTATCAAGGACAATGACCTGATATGGCCCCTCCTGAACCTTGAGGAGCGCCTCCGATCCATTTGCCGCCTGGATAACATGGAACCCTTCGCGGGTCAGGACATCGTCCAGGAGTTGACGCATCTCGCCATCATCATCAACAACCAGGATCTTCGGTACGTACAATTCATACAGGTCCATTGACCGAACCCCCTTTGTACAATGGCCATTCACGTTCCGTCCCTACACTCAGACGCGCGTCTTCATTCACCTTCCTCGACGTATCACCACGCCAGGACAACCCTGAGATCCCGAACATTAATGCCGGTTGGTCCTGTGACAATTGTATCTCCAAGCCGATCGAAGAATCCATGTGAATCGGATGCTTCGCGCACCGTCGCCACACCCAGGCCGGCCGCCCGTGCTCTTGCGAGTGTCCTGCCGTCGGCGACAGCCCCCGCCGCCCTTGAGTTCCCGTCGATCCCGTCGGTCCCAACACTGAGTACCGATACCCGTTTGCCTGCAATGAGCTCGGCACATTCAAGGGCGAATGCCTGATTTCGACCCCCTCGTCCCCTGCCCAGCACCGGAGAGACCAGTTCACCGCCGGATATCACCGCAACAGGCTGTCCATTAAGGCCCCTGATTTCGTCCTCAGCTCGCCGGATCAGAATCCTGGCCGCATCACGAGCCGAGATATTGTCCGCGATCTCAGCAACGACAGGCTTCCACCCGGACTGTTCAGCAAAGCCGACTGCCGCTCTGACGGCATCATCATTGTCCAGAAGCTTGAACCAACGTGCGGTACGGAAGGCCGGATGTTCAGATTTCGGTGTTTCGGGTACGACGCCACGACGAATGAGCGCTTTAATAGAGTTCGGGAATACTGACGTCAGCCTGTGTCTCCGGATGAGCGTATCCATTTCCTGAACGGTAGAATCATCCGGCATCGACGGCCCCGACGCCACAAACGAAGGATAACCGCGGGGTACATCGGAGATGTACAGCGTCAGTTGCTGTGCCGGCGCGGCAGTGACAGCGAGCCGTCCGCCCTTTACTTTTGACAGATGCTTCCTGATCGTGTTGGTCTCGACGATAGTCAGCTCCCTGGAGATCACTAAACGGTTCATCTCCACAAGGTCCGCCAGTGTGATCGTCTCGTGGATCGGTAGTTCGAAGCAGGCCGACCCGCCGCCCGACACCAGGTAGATCACCAAATCCTGATCGGTCATGCCGCGTATCATAGATAAGGCCGTCGTCGCGGCGTCCATGCTCTCCTTGTTCGGCATGGGGTGCCCCCCCTCGAAGGTCCGAACACGAGGATGGCTCCAGTCCCCGACTGCCGGACCGGCCACCACGCCGGCCGTCGGCGTCATGCCTGATCGCCTGATGAGTTGGTCTGTCATACCGGTTGCGCTCTTACCTATCGCCACAACATAGGTATGTCCTCTGGTCCGACGGATAACATCCAACACCTCCTCCAGTGGACCGCGCTCGAACGCGCGACCGATACTACAGGACTCCAACACGGATCGGAACTGCTCACGCAGCATGCGCTTGGCCGTCACGCAATCCATCAATCATCTCCTCGCGACGGAAGCCGGCTGTACGGGCTGGGATCGGTGAACGGGAAAGGTGATCAAAAAGGTCGTCCCCTCGTCCGGCTCGCTCTTTACCTCGATGGTTCCCCCATGATCCTTGACGATGCCGTAGACCACTGAGAGCCCCAAGCCGGTCCCTTCCCCCACCTTCTTCGTCGTAAAGAAAGGATCGAAGATTCTGGGGAGACTTTCTGGAGGAATGCCGCATCCGGTGTCCGCGACGCTCACCTCAATCCAATCCCGCTTTGCCTCGGCTGCGACGCGAACCTGCCCGCCTTCCGGCATCGCATCGAGGGCATTGAGCAGGAGATTGACAAACACCTGCTCAAGGAGGTATGGATCGGCAGCCAGCTTGGGAAGCGTATCGGGGATTCGCGATGTCACACGTATGCTCCGCTGTGTCAGTTCGTGGTCCAGCAGCGACAGGACGTTCGAAAACACCTCCGACAGGGACGTCGGCGCGATATGGGGCGGGGTCACCCTCGCGTAGCCGAGGAGTTGCTCGATAATCCGCCTGATCCGCGCGATCTGTTCCACAATGATCCGAAGACTCTGCGCGCTCGGATGGCTCTCGGAGAGCGCCGGAAGCAGATACTCCGCCCTTCCTGAGATGATGTTGAGGGGGGTCCCGATCTCGTGAGCCAGACCCGCCGCAAGCCGGCCAACCGCCGCCAGTTTCTCCGAATGCTGGAGCTGCCGCTCCAGTTCCACTTTTTTGATGGTCTCCTCAAGAATCTGCTCTCTGGCCTGCTTCAATCTTTCCGTCATCCGATTGAACTCGGCAGCTAGCCGGCCCAGTTCATCTCTCCGCGCAATCGGTATCTGCCGATCCAACTCACCAGCCCCAATGGCGGCGGCTCCCTCAATAAGCGCGTGAATCGGTTTCGAGATGTTGCGTTTTGTCAGGTACCAGAACGCCATGGCAATCGCCGCCATGATGGCCACTCCAGCTAAGATGATCTCGTCACGGCGGCGAAGATAGGCGCTCTCGATCTGTGATGTCCGGTAGGCAATTTCGAGGAGAGCGGGACCTCTGTTGATCAGCCGGATGGGGCGCAGATAGTGAAGGACCTGCTCCCCGTTCAACGTGTGAGAGAAGCTCATCGATTGCTTCCGCTTAATGGCCTCCCGGAACTCCTCTCTGCCCGGCGTAATCTCGACTCCTTCCTGATCTCCCCCAACAAGAGGTGTCCCGTCCGCGTGAAAAAGTGTGACGCGAGCAACTCCGGCGTAGCCCTTCGCCTCCTCGAAGAGCTCTTGAACATCCTCCCACTGGTCGCGGCGCACGGCGTTCCGGACCGCCACCTCCAGCGTCCTGGCCATCACGCGAATCTCTCGCTCACGCTGCTCGAGCAGCGCCTGCCGTTCCGCGCTCAACTGCTGATACAGATAGAGGCCTGTCACGATCGCCACCGCGATCGTCAGGGACACGACGAGCCGAGTTCCAATCTTTACCGAGACCCCCTCCAGCTTCATCTCTACCCCACTAATACGGGAACGCAATGATAGAGCCGCTCACCACATGCACGACGCCGGCGGCGATCCTATAGCTCAATGCTGATGTCCACCCTCGGTCAAGCTCTTCAGATAGGCCACCAGATCGATGAGTTGCCGGACGGTCATTGAGTCGTTGTAGCTCGGCATCTTTGAGGTGCCGTCGGCGCCGAGATACCCTTTCGCTTCATCCTTATGGTGCTTGAGCCGCCAGGCTACGGAGGCGTTCGGATCGATGATTGTCTCGACGAAATACTCAGCAGGGTGCATCCCTCCCATCCCTGAAAGGGCCGGTCCCACATCCCCCTGCTCGGCTTCGGGTGCGGGAAAGTTCTCACCAACTACGTCATGACATTTGAAGCATTCAAAGTCGACAAAGACCTGCCGTCCGGTGTGATGATCTCCGGCCGGCACAGCAAATCGCCACCGCGAGGGGATTGCGAGACGAGGCTGTGGCTTCACGGGAGCTCTCTGTGGCATGAACTCCGGCGGGGGTCCCACCAGGCGATGACGGTGATGTCTGCCCTCCTTGGAAGGTTCATCACTCCATCCATTCAGGACTGAGACCAATAGAAGACCACACATCAGAACCGCTGCACGAAGCAATACCCCACTCCAAAGAAAGGAATATCTTTGTGGCCTCGTCGTGGCCGCCTTGCGCCTTACCTCGCTCCTCGTGATCCGCAATATGTCGCCCCTTTCTGTTCTCGACGATCTCTCCTCGTTGTTTCCAGCGTCCGTACGATCGGCTATCACACGGTCTCCGACCGTCATAACGCTTTTCATGTGTGGGGAAATAAAAAAGCCGCCTCCGCTTTACGCGGATGGCGGCCCGACCACCCCTTGTCCTCCGAAAATAGCTGAACGCTATCTCCGGACCCCTCGGGAGAAATCCGTCACATTCTTGTGTTATCTGTTGACCATCATCATAACACGACCCAGCGACTGACCCTATCTAAGATTTTAGCCACGACTCCTCGGAGGTCAACGCGAAAAGCAGCTATCGAATTGATACAGTGAGACGATTGCTCCTGCCCGACGCAAGAATAGCATCGCAGGTCAGGGAGAACGCCTGGAGGGCTGCCTATGCGCCCGCTCGACGCTTGCGCGGGTCTATGCATCACATCATAAATAGACACGTGTGTGAATCCGAGATATGATTCAACAACGGGTGAACTGTTGGTATGCCCGCATCAAGGACGACACATCACGCGGGAGGCTATCTTACGTGCTGCACAGATCCACGGTACGACTACTCTTCTTTGTCCTGTCCGTGTTGCTGCTTCCGACAGCCTCTTTGGAGGCGGATGAGGCCGCGACAGACGGGCTGACGGCCGGTGAATTAGCCGCGATCGATCAGGGCGGAGTCGTGATCAAGACAGATACCTACCCGACCGGTAATGGCGCGCGCGGCGCCAGGGTCAACGGCTACTGCATCATCAATACGCTACCGGACGTCGCATGGTCGATCATGCTGGACTACCATAAGTTCGACCAATTTATGCCGCGGCTCGAGAAGGTTGAGGTGCTGGAACAGACACCACGCACCATGAAGGTGACTGAAACGGTTCGCGTTCCACTTGGCGTCATCAGTTATACGGTCGATCTGACGTTTAGACCCGAGCAGCGGACCGCGAGCTGGATGCTGGACAAGTCGCGAAAAAACGACCTGGCGGAGACCTTCGGCAGTTGGGAGTTCCTCCCGTACGGCCAGGGCAAAACTCTGCTTCGATACACCACGACCTTGGACAGCGGCTTCTTTGTTCCCAGATTCCTGGAAGAACTTCTGCTCAGGAGCAATCTCTCGGATGCGCTGTTGAGCCTGAAGCGGCGCGCCGAATCCAACGGGACGTGGACAAAGACAGAGTAGACGCCATCATCTTATGTTTCCGGGACACGTTATATCCCCAATATTTAGATTCGATTCCGGGCTATGCCTTCCCACGCACTCCTTCGCGCGGTACACCGCCCCAACGACGACACCGTAGACCAGGTGAGCCATCAAACTCATCCCCGCCATGAGCAATGCACTGGGCGCGATCGCCGCATCCGGCATCACCGCCGCACACGGGTTCGTGGCGATTATCGGGGCACATGGATTCACGGCGACTACCGCGCCGCATGGATTCATGGCCGGTGTAACGGCGGACCCAGCTAAAAGGGAATGCAGCATCGCCATGGCCGGCGCCAGCGCTACCATCGCGAAGATCCAGGGAAGGATAGAGTACAGGGCGCCTTTGAGGGGTCGTGGGCCCGGAAGCCACGTGGCGAACGCCACGGCATAGATGATCGCGAGAACGACCCCATTGAACAGGTGAACCAGGCTTCCTGTGAGGTAGGTCGGCAGGCCGATGGGCAGCGCTTGCCCCAGGGCCCCGATCAGGTCCATCTTGGGGAGTCCCATAAGCGGGGCCATATACATCAGGGCCGTCATCGCAAGCGTGCCCAGGATCCCCGCCATTACCGCTGAACCGATGCTGAACCGTTTCATTGCTGTTCTCCTCTCTTGCTGTGCACGTGGGTCTTGACTGACCCAGTCTTCGTAAATTTCCTCGGTAGCTCTATTTCTCAGTGATGCCGCGGGCGGAGTTGCCGGCGTATTTCTTCTCCGTCTTTTAGATGCAGGCGCAGCCCGGAGGATTCACGGTCGCGCGGTCTTGTGGCTACGACGATAGCACTCTGCAGACGTAAGAGTTCGCACACAAAGAGGTACGCGCCCGTCGGCGTGGCATGCCAACCGCTCTCGACTGCCTGCGGGTGAACACTACCGGTCCATGGCATTGTCACCTCTGTCCTTGGGATAAACGAATGGTTTGACACAGGACTTCACGTGGTGTACTCTATATACGCTGATTCGTATATATGGATATAACATTATTCAAAGGAGGGGGCGTGAGTGCGCTGCGGAAGTTGGTGCCTGAGCGAGAATTTGCCGTGCTGGAACTGTCGGCGAAGTTTTTTCGGGGCTTGGGGGACCCGACTCGACTGAAGATCCTGGACATCCTCCTTGACGGTGACAAAAGCGTCTCCGACCTCGTTCGTTTACTTGGCATCCAACAAGGTCGCGTGTCCAACCACCTCGCCTGCCTCAAATGGTGTGGCTATGTCACGACCACCACCAAGGGGCGGTACACGGTGTACTGCATCGCTGACAAGCGGGTGAAGCAAATCCTTCGGCTTTCGCGAGAGATGGTCGCCAAGAACGCCGAGCATCTCTGGGCCTGTACGCGCATCGCGGAAACCCAGAAACCACTGGCCACCACGGGTAAGTAACAATGTGGGGACAATTAACTGCAAATGAACGCCGTGCCCGGAAGGCGCTTCTGGATCTGATACTCACGACTGGTCGGGGTCCCAGTCTGAAGGCGCTCGCCTCACGCCTTGAGGTGTCCGAATCCGAGGCGGCCGAGCTTCTTTCTGCCCTTGAGCGGAAAGGATGCCTGGTTCGAGGCCAGCGTTCCAACATGATCAAGGCCGCCTATCCGCTTTCGACCCGCCCAACTCAGCATTGCGTGGCACTGAATGGCACGGACCAGCAGTGCTACGCCCTGTGCGCCATTGACGCGCTGGGTGTCGCTCCGCTATTCGGCGTACCCGTCACGGTGAGCACAGCTTGCCAACAGTGTGGAAGGCCCATCAGTATCGTTCTGCGCCCTGGGGGGATCGTTTCTTGTGACCCATCGACCACGGCGGTCTATGACAGCCTTCCCCAGCCGCTGACCAGGCGGTCGGTCGAGCTCAATCTCGCCAAGGTCCACTGACCATCAACCAACTTCTTCTGTACTGAAGAAGATGCGTATGAGTGGGGCAGGAAATATGGAAAGCTGGAGGGCAATGTCCTTTCAATGAGGGAGGCCTGGTTGAGGGCTCTTGAGATCTTTGGGCAATTCTAAGACAGGGGAGAGAGGAAGTGATGCCGGAGCCCTCTATCTGGGCCTGAAATGGCTTGGAAAGGAGAAGGTAAATGAAACCTAAGGAGGTGCTCTAATATGAAGTGTTGCGAGACCAACAAGGGGAAGGTCACCCAAGAAGAAAGGCGGACGAAGCTCTCGGGGTTGGCGGGGCTCGGCATTGTTGGGACCATTCTGACCTGCGTGGCCTGCTTTACCCCGCTAGCGGTTACCCTGCTCGGGGTGATCGGGCTGGCGGATGGGCCGGGTATCTTGACTACGCGCTCTTCCCAGTCCTGGCCGTGTGTGTCGGGCTGGTGCTGCTCGGACTTGCCCGCCGCAGATCAGATGATGGCAAGCTGAAAGGAGAAGGCTGATGGCCAAAGAGCTCATCGTGTACAGTCAACCGGGGTGAGGGGCATGCCACCAGGAGAAAGAGTTTCTTTCTCAAAAGGCAGTTGCGTTCATCGATAAGAACATCCAGGAGGACCACACGGCGCTGGAGGAGCTTCTAAAACTCGGCTACCGGGCCACACCCGTGACGGTGATCGACGGCGAAGTCGTTGTCGGTTTCGACCGCGGGAAGCTCGAACGGCTGCTCGGGTTGAGTTAAGGCCATTGCGGTACGGTCTCGGAGGTGGAATGGTCAAGGTCCATTGCAGTGGGTGCGGGCAGGAGATCGAGCTACCGATGGAGACGCGCTCAGGCGACATCATAGCCTGCCCCAACTGAGCGGGTCTCTCGCTCCGGGTGGGCGAGGAGGAGGGCAACTGGTCAGCCGTGGTCCTCAAGACCGCAAGCTGCGCCGTGGGTGACGAGGTCGTCATCCTCCCAGATGACGTCAAACCCGGTAACCTCGTTGAGTGCCATGGTATCCAGCAACGGGTCACCTATGAATACGGCGCATACGCGCTCGAGAAGGTGTGAGGGGCCAAGTACATGAGTGTATCAGATGTGAAGCCCGGATTCTTGGGTGTCGTGGCGGCAGGCGTTTCGTCTTTGTGCTGCCTCCTGCCGCTCATGGTCATTGTTTTAGGGCTCGGTAGCGGCGCATTCATGATGACCACTATGCAGTACCGGGCGATCTTCATCCCGGCGGGGATCGTCGGGGTGGCCATCGGTTGGCTCCTATATCTTCGCGAGCGCAAACGCTGCAGTTCCCTTGCTTGCCGGGTGGTGGGTGGAACACTGAACCTCTCCCTCCTCCTGCTCGCGACGGTCCTGGTTGCTGCGGCGGTCGCCCTCGACCAATTCCCCAACGTCACAGCCGACCTGCTGATGCGCGCCACATCCGGCACCTCGGATACGGCGCCGGCGTCTGCTTCCACAGCCGATCACTCGGCCATGGGACACGAAGGAGACATGAAATGAGGGCAAGGCTTCAGTGGGATCGCCGCACCTTCCTTACATGGGGAATAGGCGCATCGCTCCTCCTGGCTTTCAGGCAAACCGCCGCCTCACGCACCGCTGTTGCTTTTCTGCAGATTGACGGCATGACGTGAGGAACCTGACCCCTTGTGGTCAAGAAGGCCCTGGAGGGGCTGACGGCCGTCAAGAGCGCCGAGGTGAGTTTCAAGGAGAAACTCGCCCGCGTAACCTACGAGATGGGCGTCGTGACGATCGAGCAGATGATCGAGGCCGTGAAGGGTGTGGGGTTTCGCGCCACGCCCCAATGAAAAGGAGGAAATAATGGCTCCGACAGCAAAGCTTCCGCTCCTGCCGACCACCGTGGTCGGCTCGTATTCGGTCCCGGACTGGTATCCGGTGTTGCAAGAGGGGGTGCAACGCGGCGCGTTGGCTCCCTCGGCCTTTGGTGATGCGAAGGAGGTCGCCGCCCTGGGCGCCATCAAGGATCAAGAGACGGCTGACATCGACCTCATCAGCGACGGGGAGCTGTTCCGTCGCGACAACAACCGCTTCGGCCCTCCCAATGCGATGATTAACTACTTCTCGGCGAGAATCCCGGGTTTTTCGTCTGAGCTTCGGGACCGAAGCGGCATTACGCCCCTAGACCCCTCGGCGTCGCTACCGGCGCCAGTGGCGACAGGGCCGCTCCGCCCAGCGCCGCTGGGTCTGGTCGAGGAGCTGCGATTCCTCCGCCGGTACAGCTTCGGCCCGGTCAAGATCGCCATGACCGAGCCCCACATGTTTGCCAGGATCGTGTGGGATGAGCAGTACGGCAGCCGGCGGGTAAACTGAGCGGCTTGCTAGACCCGTAACCGCTCGTCGATGCGGACCCGGTGGACCCCAAGGTTCAAGCGCTCTGGCCAACGCCACCTCTGCCCCTTCTAATCCCTCCTCAAGGCTGGCTCGGACCCGCCCATAGTGGCGGAAGGCGCTGAGGGTTGCAGGGGGCATGGTGTTGACCGTGTCTTGTCGGCGAAGGCGCGCAGGAAGGTGCCGTCTTGGAGCTTAGGTAGGATCTTTGGCGCGATCCCGCCCCCGATATAGAGACCCCGATCGCCAGCGCCTTCAACGCAAGATTGCCCGCCTCCGCCCCATAGATCGAGCAGAACAGATCGAGCGCTTGAGTGCCGAGCGGATGCGCCCCGGCAAGTCCAAGCTGAGACCGCTACGCTTGGGTCGCCCTCCACGATCCGTTATGGTGTCTTGCTGAGCTGGCCTGCGGCGGCCCGATCCACCAACCACAGCAGGTGGCCCTCCCTTGGCCGGATGAGCTGGGCCGGCAGCCGCTCGGGATCGGCCGGTCCTTCGAGCACCTCCCGCAAGACGGGTGCCTTGTCGGCCCCGGCCACGAGGAACAGGATCATCGCACCCCGGTTAAGAATCGGCGCGGTCAGCGTCAGGCGCACCGTCGCCCACTGCGGAACGGCGTTGGCCACGACCCAACGCCTCGTCTCTCGAAGCGCCTGGCTGTGCGGGAACAGCGAGGCGGTATGCCCGTCCGTCCCTAGCCCCAGCAGGATGAGGTCGAATGCAGGCGGCTTACCGGTTGGCTGCACGGCAAAGCGCCTGGCGATCTCAGCCTCATATTCGCAGGCCGCGGCATCTAGGTCTGCACGCTCCGCCGGCATCCGGTATATCTGCTCAGGCGGTATCGGCACGTGACCGAGGAGCGTGGCCATGGCCATAGCGAAGTTCGAATCCGTGTGATCCGGCGGCACCGTCCGCTCGTCTCCCCAGAAGACGTGCGTCTGCGGCCATGGCACACGAGTGCGATACGGCTCGGTGGTGAGGAGCGCGTAAAGGGGCTTTGGGGTCGAGCCGCCTGCAAGGGCAATGGTGAAGCGGCCGACTCGGGTCATCGCCTGTTGAGCGGCCACAACCAATCGCTCGGCGGCCTCCCTGGCGAGCACAGCCTGATCCTCTCCCACGAGGACGCGACAGGCGCTATGACTGAGCGGTTGTACGATCCTCACATGTCGGCCATCCGTCCTCCCTGGTCATCTCGTCCGCGTGGGGGTGGTTGCTGTTACCCTCATGAGGGATGTTCAAGGTGCCCACCGAACCTCTGCCGCATCGCCGATAGGAGCTTCTCAGCAAAGGTGTGCCCCTGGCGTGACCGGAAGCGCGCGTAGAGCGAGGCGGAAAGCACCTCGGCCGGCACGGCCTCTTCAATCGCGGCCATGATGGTCCAGCGTCCTTCGCCTGAATCATGGACGAAACCGGTGTAGTTCGACAGCGTCGGGTCCTCCGCCAGCGCCATCGCCGTCAGGTCAAGCAGCCACGACCCGATAACGCTGCCACGTCGCCATACCTCCGCAATGTCGGCAACGTTGAGGTCGTAGCGGTGGCCCTCATGAAGCGCCGTCGAGTCGGCATTGCGCAGGATATCGAAACCCTCCGCATAGGCCTGCATCAGGCCGTATTCGATCCCATTATGGATCATCTTCACGAAATGCCCGGCGCCCGGCGGACCGCAGTGCAGGTACCCCTCCTCGGCGGTGCTGATGCGCTGCTCGCGTCCAGGCATGCGCGGGATGTTGCCATGCCCCGGCGCGAGCGTTTTGAAGATCGGTTCCAGATGGCTGACCGCCCCTCGCTCCCCGCCAATCATCAAACAGTAGCCGCGCTCCACGCCCCAGATGCCGCCGCTCGTGCCGACGTCCACATAGTGAATGCCCCGCCCCTGCATCGCCGTCGCACGACGCACGTCATCTTTGTAGTAGGAGTTGCCGCCATCGATGATGATGTCGCCTGATCCCATCTGCCCTGCCAGCGCCATGACGGTCTGCTCCGTAGGGGGCCCTGCCGGCAGCATCACCCAGGCAGCTCGCGGTGTGCGTAGCGTGCTGACGAACTCCTCTAGCGATGCGGTGCCTGTTGCCCCTTCACCGGTCAACTGTCTTACGGGGTCTGGACTCAGGTCGAACACGACACACTGGTGCCCCCCTCGAAGTAAGCGGCGCACCATGCCGGCACCCATTCGTCCGAGCCCGATCATACCCAGTTGCATCGTGTCTGCTCCTTCCTCACAACGCCATCTCCCCTCTCATTTCGTACAGTGACATCGTCTTCACCATAAGGCAAGATCGAGACTACAGCTATCAGCATTCCACATCGTGAATCCCCTCCACTCTTCTTGCTTACGCAAAGCGCATGAGGAACTGGAGGATCCCCTTGAGCGGCCCCTTGAAGAGCTTTTCCCGATAGTAAAGATCGGCGGCCCGGCGGACGCCTTCAGCCAGCGTGGGATACACATGGATGGTCTGAGAGAGCGCACCGACTGGGAGCCCCTTCCGCATCGCAAGGACCACCTCCTGGATGAGATCACCGGCCTGCGGACCCATGATGTGAGCCCCCACGATCTTCCCCTTCGGCGTGCACACCAGCTTCGTCAGGCCCACCGCCTCCCCATCGCAGAGCGCCCGATCCAAATCTCCGAAGCTGTGCCGATAGACCTTCACGTGTCCGAACTGTTCTCTGGCGTCGACCTCGGTTAACCCGACCCTGGCCACTTCGGGATCGGTGAAAGTGCACCAGGGGACCACTCGGTAGTTCGCCTTGCTTGTCAACGGGAACAACGCATTGCGGACGACCAGACGCGCCTGGTATTCGGCCACGTGGGTGAAGAGGAGCTTCCCCGTGACGTCGCCACTAGCCCAGATGTTACGAGCCGTGGTCCGCAAGGTATCGTCCACGACAACCCCCTTGCCGTCATACCTCACCCCTGCCGCCTCGAGATTCAACCCCTCCACATTTGGCCGCCTGCCGGTCGCCAGGAAGATTTCCTCGGCCCGGAACGTCTTCGCTGTACCGGTGCACTCCCCGTGGACGATCTTCTCGGCCCCGTCCTTCTCAATGCGGAATGCCTTGGTGCATGTGTGGATGTCGATCCCTTCGGCCCGAAAGATGGCCTCCAGAGACTGAGCGATCTCCTGGTCCTCCCGGGGCAGAATCTGCCCGACCACCTCCAACACGGTGACCCGGACGCCGAAGCGGGCGAAGAGTTGAGCGAACTCGAGCCCGATGGGCCCTCCCCCTAAGATCACGACCGATCGAGGGAGACGGGAAAGCGCTAAGGCGCTCACGTGATCAAGGAAGCCAGTTTGCTCCAAGCCCTCGATCGGGGGAACAGCCGTCCTGGAGCCGGTGGCGATGACGACCTTCTTCACCTTGATCCGCTGCGCCCCAACCTGTAGCTCCGTCGGGGAGAGGAAGCTCGCCTGGTTGGAAAAGAGGGTGACGCCTAGCCCCCTGAACCGCTCAGGGGAGTCATGCTTCCCCACCTGCTGCTGAACCAGTCGCATCCGGTCCATGACCTTTGCAAAGTCAAAAGAGACCTCGGGCGTATTCAGACCAAAATCGGCCGCGCGGCGTAAGAGATGCAGGACCTTCGCAGAGCGGATGAGGGCCTTGGACGGCACGCAGCCGGTGTAGAGGCACTCTCCCCCAAGACGGTCCCGCTCGATTAGGGCCACTTTCGCTCCAAGGGAGGCAGCGCCGGCAGAGGTTACAAGCCCGGCCGTGCCACCGCCTATCACGGCGAGATCAAAGGTGTCCATGCCTTTATCCTCTCTTTACGTCAGGAGTTGATAGCTCAGCGCGCATGGCTTCACTTTCCCCTCGATCGGGGCTCGCAAGAGATGGGTAGTACCACCGGTGCACCTGCTCCGGCCTCACACCGACAAAGTAGCAGAATCGGAGCATCCACATGAGCAGGACGACCCGGAGAACGCCCCCCTGCTCCCATTTCCGAGCCGACGTGGTCACCTTCAGGCGGAGGCAGCTCATTGCTCCTTTTCGCTTCAGTCGCTTCGCAAACTCCACATCTTCCATCAAAGGGATGTCAGGATACCCTCCCAACTCCTCGAATGTCCTCCGCCTCACAAAGAGCGCCTGGTCGCCGGTGCAAATCTTCGTGACACGAGATCGGAGGTTGATGAAGAAGGCGATGACCTTGAAGACCGGGCGGAGATTATCGAACCTGACGTCGAAGCGTCCCGCCACAATATCTGGAGAGCTAACGGCTTCAAGAATCGCCGCTTCTGCCCCCGCAGGCAGGAGCGTATCAGCATGGAGGAAGAGCAGGCACTCTCCGTTCGCCACCTTCGCGCCCGCGTTCATCTGCCTGGCCCTCCCCCGCTCGCTTGAGAGGAGCCTCACACGGGGAAACCGGCGCACAACCGCGCTGGTCTTATCCTCGCTTCCTCCATCCACGACAATGACCTCGGCCTCTGGACAGGTGACGCACAGGTGCGGAAGCAGGCGCTCAAGATTCTCTGCCTCATTGAGGACCGGAATGATCACGCTTAGCATCTCTCCTGCCTCCTAACGGCCCCCGCCCTCCACCGACCGGAGCACAATGTCGTCATAGTACGCCACAGCGGACTCGCCGGTATTGTCGGTGTCGGTCATAAGCGCGATACCGGCGATCCGAGGAGGTTCTGCGCCGAAGAGGCGCTTGTAATCGGCATAGAGGTTTCGGTCCTCGAGCACCCACCGCCCCACGTGTTCCGCCCCACTCTCCACAGCGATCATCTTCGCCCGATCGGTGTAGGCGTTATCGATGGCCGTCCCCTTGGGGAGTCGGTTGTCCCAGATGTAGTTGAGGACATGCCTTGGCGGGTACTCGCCATAGATGAGCTTGTAAGCCCCATAGCTGGTTCTCTCCCAGAGTGTGGCGTTTCGAGCGTCATACTGGAAGGCCACGTACACGCGAGCCGGGTAGTCGTCGCCTTCTTTTCGGCGGGCATCTCCCTTGGCAAGGATATTGTCCACCTTCCACCGCCAGGAGATGATCTGGTAGACCTTTGGATCGAGGTCCAGCGCTTTGTACAGGCCAGAAGCCGAACCATGACTTTCAGCTTTCACGATGTAGTTGTTACCCTCCTGGATCACGGTGTAACGGGTCTTCGCAGGGATCTTCCGGAATGTCAGCGATGTCCAGCCGTGGGGTAGGCCCCCTGGATCGGTTGGAGGGCCGAATCGGTCCACGAGCAACAGCTCCCCGCCAAGGCCCCAGGCGACCGCACAGAGCGAGAGTACGGCGACAAAGGCAACGGTGTAGATGATGCTCCGTTCATTTCTTCTCATCGCCGGTTCACCGCAACAGGTCGTCCGTGGCTGGGCTGGTTTTGTTCAGCCATCGGGGAATAAGCGTCACCAAGACCAGCAAGGCCCCCGCAATCCCCAGGTAAAGTAAAGTCCGTTGTATGTCCCCGCCCCCTTCTGAGAGGGCGCCACCGGCGAAGGTGTAGGCCGCTGTCCCAGGCAGCATGCAGGGCCAGGAGGTCAGGAGATAGCTCCAGAAGCTGATCCGCGTCAGGCCGTAGGCGTAGTTTTGGAGGTTAAAGGGGAATAGAGGGACGAGACGGGTGATCATGACAATCTGCCAGCCGTGCCGGGCCACCGCCTGGTCGATCTTCGCGAGCCTGGGGCTCTCCGCCATCCACCGCTCCACCAATCCCCTCGCGCCATAGCGGGCGACGAGGAAGGCGAGTGCCACACCGATGGTAGAGGCGATGGAGACATAGACAGTTCCCCAGAGCGGGCCGAACGCGACGCCGCCCAAGACCGTGATCGGGAGGCCGGGAACGAAGAAGATGACCGCCAAGATGTAGCCCGTGATAAAGACGAGGGGAGCCAACGGTCCAAAACTGTCGATCCACGCCTTCAGATGAGCAAGATTTTTCAGGCTGAGGATCTCCTGAAGGCCGAAGGCCCTGGCCAGGAACGCCCCTGCCAGGACGATCCCCGCCAGCAGGAGCAGTCGTCCCCACGCTCTTTTTGACCTTTGCGCGACTTCACTCAAAGCGATGCCTCCTCCACAAATACCCCGGCTCCATGATGGTCCCCGGTTCCGTGATGGTCTCCAGGGCCTGCAGCGCATCGAGCAGGATCGTCCGCTGCTGCTTCACCTGGAAGGCTTCGCCGAGGGGATGGCCGAAGGGATAGTGAAGGTAAAGGGCGCGCGGCGGCTTCACCTTCTTCGTCACCTCTTTCTGGATCGTGATCCCGATAGTTGGAATGCCTGCTGCCTCGATGGCACGCTGGAGCAGGCCCACGGCCTGATTGCAGAGGCCTCAGGCCGGAGTGAGGACGGCAGCCTCCGCGCCATCGCGCGTGAGAAGGGCAGCCACCTCGGGCGCCGTCTGCTTTACCAGGGTGTCCACGTGGGGGCCGTCGATATGTCCCATGAAGCCATAGATAAAGGGGGCGATCTCTCTTATAAGCCCCTTGCTCTTGATCTCCTTGAGCCGGTCCAAAGGCAGGACCACATTGAGATCCTTGTCTGCCGCTGAGTGATCATAGTAGTTGTGGGTGATGACCAGCTCTTCCTTCTTGATGTACGCCGGGATGACCCGAAAGCTGGGATCGCCATTCGGATCGTCCATATCGAAGGGGGGTTGGGTCTTCAAGTGGACCCCGGCAGTGGTGACGAGGGCGATCACTGTCTCTCGAAGCGGCTTCCTCAAGGGCGCCCAGGGGATTCCTTCTCCCTCCACAAAGCGATGACGCCTTGCCCAGCGCTCGGAAAGCCATGGCACATGTTTGTAGAGCTGCACGACAAGCGCATTGGTCAGATTGTAAAGGCGTCCCATAGGTCTACCTTATGAGATTACCACCCCACTGCAACTGCTGCCGGTCCCGGCGGTGCAGGCATAGCAGTGGTTCCCGACCAAGATCTGGCGCCCCTCGACCACATTGGCAGCAAGCTCCCAGATTTTCAGCGGCCTTCCTTTTTGATCTCTCAGCGGCATCTCGAGCATCTGGTTGAAGTCACAATCGTACACCGACCCTTCCCATCCCACACTCAACAGATTTTTGCACATCACGTAGTCTAAGGTCGCCGCGTTGAAAGTGGACTCCAGGAGGTCCATGTAGCGATCGTACTCACCGCGGCGCTTGAGGAACTTTTCAAAGCGTGTGATCGGTGCGTTGGTGAGGCAGTACAGGCGGGTAAACACAATGCCGTGTTTCTCCTGAAGGACCCGTTTGTACTCTTGTTCGAGTGTGTCCTGTGGCGGCGGCAGGTACGCGCCGAATGGATTGTAAACCAAGTGAAGCGTCAATCCTGTGTCCGGCACGCCATAGCCCAACTGGTTCAATATCTGAAGGGCCCGGATGCTCAGCTCAAACGTCCCGTCTCCTCGCTGACGATCCACATTCTCCTCCAGATAGCAGGGAAGCGAACAGATCAGCTCGACCCGATTCTCTCTAAAGAATTCCGGCAGGTAGTCCTTCCCCGGCTCAAAGACCACGGTGAGGTTGCACCGATCGATGACATGACGCTTCAGGCGAACGCACGACTTCACGAGATACTCAAAGTTCGGATTCAGCTCCGGGGCTCCACCCGTGATATCTACCGTGGGGATCGCCGAGCCTTCTAAGAACCGGAGTACGGCCTGCACCGTTTCGCGTCCCATGATCTCCTTGCGTCCAGGCCCGGCCTCAACATGACAGTGGAGGCAAGCCTGGTTGCAATATCTGCCCATGTTCACCTGGAGCACGTCGATCTTACGCTTGCGAAAACCGTCTCCGTTCTGCTTCATCCTTTGAGCAAAGGGACGCATGGGATTCCCCTTCACCTTACGGGCAGCATGCGGTTCCAGGTCCGCAGAGATTAGGTGAGGTCTCCGTAGCCTTGTAGTCCATTCCCTTGGTCTCGCGGGGATGGCGGCGCTCAGTACGCGCGCAATCAAACACGCCTGCCTCCTCCAGCGGGATCTCATCCCTGGGCGGGACGAGCATGAACTGATCCTGATACGGCGCTTTGGAATAGAGCTGGTAGGTCTTGTCGCAGACCGCGACCCGCGCCCCACGCGGCAGGACGTGGTTGTCGTCGTCCACCACCTGTTTCCACGGGCCTCGATAGATCACCGCCTGGTTTCGCTCGATGCAGGGGCCTTCCTTCCCCTTATAGGCCGTCATCGTGATCGAGCGAAACTCGATCCCTTCGATCGTCTGATACGGCTCTGTTCTCATCTCCTCGATATGTATCCCGTAGAACTTGGCCTCTTCAAATGCATGAAGCAATTCCTCCTCTTGAAAGGCCCCGGAGACGCAGCCGCTCCACAGCTCCGGATCGCGTTGCAGGTGGGCCGGTACCGGTTCATCGCTTACGATGTCAGAGATGGCGACCCTTCCGCCTCGCTTGAGGACACGATACATCTCCGAAAATAGCTCCCGTTTCTCCTCAGGTCGGACCAGATTCAGGACGCAGTTGGAGACGATCACATCGATCGAGTCATCCGCGATCAAGGGTCGCTCATGCGAGATTCTCTCCTCGAACTCGCGCAGCCTAAAGAGATCGAAGACGGACCGGATAGGGTGACGCGCCAGATATTGATCCAGAAGATCCAAGTTCATCTTGAGATTCTGAATCTTGCCGCGGCGAAACTCCACATTGTGATAGCCGAGCCGCTTGCCTATAGGGTCCTGATACTTCCGGGCCAGGGCAAGCATCTCTTCATTGAAGTCGACGCCGATGACCTTGCCGTTCGGCCCGACGATCTGGCAGATAATGTAACAGGCCTTCCCGCCCCCGGAACCGAGATCGAGGACCGTCTCCCCTTTCCTCACGTACCGTGACGGGTCTCCACACCCGTAGTCCTTTTTGACGATCTCTTCGGGGATCACCTCCAGGAGGGATCGGTCGTAGCTGACAGGGACACATAATCCTACCTCGACCTCTCGGGCGGCCCTCTCATAGCGCTCCAGCACCGCCTCTTCAATAGTTGCCCTTCGAGCATGACCGTTGTTCGTTCCGTTATTAACTACGTGCCTCTCGTCGCCCATAAGCGTGTGTCTCCTCACGTGCACCTTCCGTAAAACACTTTTGACGTTCTCCCCCTCAGCCTCCAGGTGATATTCAGAAGATGGGATGCGAGGTCCCCATCTCCAACCGATGATTAGATGACCATAGCAATGAAAAGGATTCGCGTCGAGAAGGAATGCATGGAGCGAACATCTGCGATTCTTCCATGTCTCCTCAGTGATGAGCAGCGAAGCGCCGTCTGAAGAAGGGGACGAGGAGGGGGAGGATGAGTGTCCCCGCAAAGAGGGAGGTGAGGATGAAGAAGGCCGCCCGAAGCGATCTCCCCGCCCGGTGGCCCAGGTAACTGTAAAAGAGGGTAGCGGGAAGCTGACCAAGACCAGTCATGCTCCAGAAGCCCCAGAATCCCATCATGGTCAATCCCGCCCCGTAGCTCACAAGATCAAAGGAGATCCAGGGAAGCAGACGAGCCACAAGGATGGTGCGCTTGCCATAGTTGGCAAAGAAGGCGTCGGTCCAGGTGAGCGCAGAAGGGCGCACCAGTTTTTCCATCAAGCGGCGACCGAAGAGCCGGCTGAGGCCGAAACAGAGGGCTGCCCCCACCATGGCGCTTCCCCAGGACAGCACCACCCCCCAGAGGGGGCCGAAGAGGAGGCCGTTGGTGAGGGTAAGAACAAAAGCGGGGAGGGGGGCGATGAGGGACTGGAGGACCATGAGCAGGAACGAGATGACTGGCGCCCACACCCCGAAGGACAGGAGAAACGCCTTGAGCGCCTCAACATCCCCCTGGCTAAGGAGGCGAACCGCTTGATAAAGAAATACTCGGCCGGAGGGAAGGAGTAGATACAGCCCCCAGGCGAAGCTCGCTCCTACAAGAAGTATGAAAAGTGTTTTTCTCAGGTTGGACTCCTATAACCCTCTTCCCAGGTTCTGGCGTTCCTCACCGCGTCGCCGAAGGAACTGTTCGATCTGAGGAGCGTCAGTCGTCTCCGGAGTCATTTTCACCTCAGGTGGAGCCATCCCTCTCTCGGGAACGCTCGCTGAGCACCCGGCCAGTGACTGGCGATCATCAGGATTCCGTAGGGAGATTATATCATGCCGAGCTGCCCATTCACGGGGCCGGAGGCCAAAGCGCACCCGGTAATATAGCCGGATGAATCGCTGAAGCCGCCGGCCGTCGCCGCCGGCGAGGGTGACCCCCCACAGATGATCACTCGTTCCAGACATCTCTTTCTCCTTTCCCTTTCCGGGAGCGTTCTTCCCGCCTCGTCTCGGTTGGAAGCTTCCACTCCTCGTCACCGACCACGCGCCTCTTGCCCTGCTCACGCGACCGCCCCCCATGATCCTCTCATATCACCGAGAAGGTGCTCCGCCGCCGGCGGTCCCCAGGTACCCGCCGCATACGGATAGGCGGGAAGTCGATGTTCCAGGAGCGGGGTATAGAGCCGCCAAGCGGCCTCCACCTCATCGGCGTGCACAAAGAGGGTCTGGTCGCCGGTGATGATGTCGAGCAGCAGGGTCTCGTACGCATCCGGCAGGCGGCCAAACGCCTCGCTATAGCGGAAGTGTAGACGGTGCGTCTGGAGGCTAAAGGGCTGACCGGGCGCCTTCACCTCAAAGCAAAGGTCGAAACCCTCATCCGGCTGCAGCGTGATAACCACCACGTTGGAGTCGATCTCACAGCGGAAAAAGGGGCGAAAGACCGACACCGGCGGGCAGCGGAAGGCGACCACGATCTGGGTGAGGCGACGGGGCAGCCGCTTGCCGGCGCAGAGGTAGAAGGGGACGCCTTGCCAGCGCCAGTTGGTAACCTCCAGGCGGAGAGCCACGAACGTCTCCGTCGTCGAACCCGGCGCCACCCCCGGCTCGTCCCTGTAGCCCGGGACCTCTTGGCCGTCGATCCTCCCCCCGATGTACTGACCGAAGACCACATGCTCCCGATCGAGCGGCTCAATCTGCCGCAACACCTTGATCTTCTCGCGTCGGATGGCCTCGCCATCGAAGGCTTCGGGGACCTCCATCGCCGCGAGCGTGAGTAACTGCATCAGATGATTCTGGACCATGTCGCGTATGGCCCCGGTCTGGTCGTAGTAGCCCGCTCGCCCCTCGACCCCCAACTCTTCGGCAACCATAATCCGGATGTGCTTGACGCGATCCCGATTCCAGACCGACTCGAAGAGGGCATTGGCGAACCGGAAGACCAGGAGGTTCTGGACTGTCTCCTTGCCCAGGTAGTGGTCGATCCGGTAGATCTGCGATTCATCAAAGTAGCGGTGGAGCAGACGATTGAGGTCCTGAGCTGATGTCAGGTCACGGCCGAACGGTTTTTCAATCACGAGCCTGCTCCAGCCTGGGCTCCGGTGTAACCCCGCCTCGCCAAGCCCCACGATGGTCGAGGGAAAGGCGGCTGGCGGCAATGCGAGGTAGAAGACCCGGTTACCGGGCAGATGGTGGGCCTGTTCCAACTTCGCGATGCGAGCCGCCAAGGCCTGGTAGTCCTCCGCCTCGCCCAGGCCGATGGGCTGGTAAAACAGGCACTCGTCGCACCAGCGCCCCACCAGGTCGTCTGCCGAGAAGCCGTCGGCCGCAAGCGCTTCGCGGGCCTGGGCTCGAAACCCGGCATCGTCCAGGTCCGTCTTGCGGGCGGCCCCAAGGATCAGCGCTGCCCCCTTCAGCAGACCCTGGGCGGCCAAGTGAAACAGGGCCGGGAGGAGTTTACGGCGCATCAGGTCGCCTGTGGCGCCCAGGACAACGAAGAGGTGCGGTGCTACTCGGTTGTTGCTGGTCATACTTGCTTCTCCCTCCCGCGTCACCGCCAGCAGCCTGTCAGCGAAGGATGCCTGGTCGCGGGTGCCGGCACATCCAGATCGATCGCCTCGAAGACCGTCCACTACCCCTCACCCGAGTCGGCCACATAGGGTTTGATGCCCGGCAGATCGCGTTGTTTAGTGAACGCCTCGGCGATCAGGTCTAAGAGCCAAAAGAAGCGGACGACACCAATTCCATTGGTGATCCCTCCTCAACGTCCGCTCACGGTCACCGCAACCCGCTCGAATCTCTGAGTCGCGTCGCTTCCATATCTATCTATCCGGAGCATAGGCCGGCCTCAAGGGCGGATCGCTTCTCGTGCAAGGCGGCCAACAGTTGGTCGTAGGACTTGGCGAAGGCGGCCACGCCCTCATGCTGGAGCTGCTCGGTGATGCGCATGAGGTCGACGTTGAGCTCGCCCAAACGGTCCAGGGCGGCCGCTGCCTTGAGCTGTCCCTCTGTGAGGCTGGTCCGTAGTTGCCCATGGTCACGGAAGGCGTCCAGGGTGGCTGGGGGCATGGTGTTGACGGTGTCCGGTCCGATGAGTTCCGCAACATAGAGCACATCGGGGTAGGCCGGGTTCTTGGTCCCGGTACTGGCCCAAAGAGGGCGCTGGATGCGAGCGCCACGTTTCGACAGGCCCTCCCACCGCTCGCCGCTGAAGAACTCCTGGAAACGCCGATAGGCCATCTTGGCATTCGCGATGGCGATCTTACCCCGCAGGGCCAGAGCCTCCGGCGTTCCGATCGCCTCCAACGCGCGATTCACGGCCGCATCGACCCGGCTCACGAAGAATGAGGCGACCGAGGCGACACGACGGGGGTCCGGATGCCGCGCTACTCCACGAAGGTAGGCATGGGCGACAGCCTCATAGTGGTCCAAAGAGAAGATCAAGGTGACGTTGATGTTAAGCCCCTCGGTGATGAGGGCCTCGATGGCCGGGATCCCCTCCGGCGTGGCCGGCACCTTGACCATCAGGTTGGGGCGGTCCACCACCTGCCACAGACGCCTGGCTTCAGCAATCGTTCGCGCCGTATCGCGGGCTAGATGGGGAGAGACCTCCAAGCTCACGAAGCCGTCGGCCCCATCGGTCTCATCGTGGACAGGACGCAGGATGTCGGCCGCCATGCGGATATCCTCGATGGCCAACGCCTCGTAGACCATACGGACGTCAACACAAGGGTGAGATGCCAGGATGCCGCGCAAGGCCTCGTCGTAATCTGGGCTATCGGCGATGGCCTTCTCAAAGATGGTCGGGTTACTGGTCACGCCGCGCAAGCCGTCCTCCTCGACCAGACGCGTGAGCTCCCCACTACTCATCAGATGGCGGTGAATGTAGTCCAACCACACCGATTGACCGTACTGCTGTAATCCCTTCAGCGGATTCATGCGTCCTCCTGTGAAAACGGCATCACTCTCTGTCTGAGCGGCCACGCAGGGCTGGCCGCCCCTACTCTCGCACAACTACCTCGTGGTCGCGGCCCTCCCAACGATCCTTCCCCGTCCAGAATAGGGCAAAACGGATCGGGGCCTGCTGGGCAGGATGGATCGGTATGTCCACAAACGCAATGTCAAGGGCCGTGAGAACCGAGGGGGTATTCTCGACCGTCTGCCAGTCATCCCGCGACCAGTGGAGCCGGAAGGGAGCCGGAGCCTGAATCCGAAGGGTCCATCCCCTCTTCACAGTTTGGATCTGACGGTTCGGCTTCCAGATCTCCAGGGGCTTGCACAGTCTCTTGTTGGACATGGGCCCACATCAGGGGCATGGCCGAGCCGGTCGGCCGCCCCAGAGTGAACCAGATCCGACTGGAAGCGGCATAGGCGGTTCCCACCCCCTCTTTGTTCCCATGGGTCCATCGCGGCTCGATGCCAAGTCGCCCGAAGGCCTCGCGTTCACCACGAAACAGCGCCATGTTCATTCCTCCTTAAAAGCTCGTAGCAGACCCATATCGGCGCCGCCTTTGGTATTTCATGAGCACATACCCCAGTGCACCGAGTAGTACGGTAAGCAGGATAAAGCCATAGTACCAGAGGAGCAGGGGCGCTAAGTTCCTGATCTTGTGGCGCTTCATCTGCCTTCCCTCCATCCAGCCCACCGTTCTACCTACTCTGTTACGCTATCTTTATAGATGAGGCCAGAGGCGGAAAGGATTCGCCGGTCTTTTCCTGAAGGCCGATGATCAGCATCGGCCTTGGCAAGCGGGCGATGAGAGGGCTCGATTGAATACCAGGGAGGGACTACAGAGGTAGAAGCGGGAAAGGACAGACATGGTGTGAAAGCTGGGAGGTGACGCTTACGGGTGAGATCCGCCTCTATTCTCCTCGCGAATCTTCGCCTTGAGGAAGTTCGCCAATCGGGTTTGCAACTCCTCGGGCATCTCTTCGTAGGTAATCTCCCTGACCCAGGCATTCGTCGCCTTATAGGTCGTGACAAAGTTTAGGCACTCCGGACATCCCTCTAAATGCTGCTCCAGTGCACGCGCGGTCTCGGGATGAAGCGTCCCATCAAGGTAATCAGCGAGGAGGTCAACCTGCTCCTGGCAGGTCAGCATAGCCGGTCCGCCTCGGAAGAGCCGTTGAACCCTGCGCATGAAGGCTTTCAGGAATGTCATTGCCGTGTCCTCGGTTCTGTCATGTACTGTTCCAGTTTCCCACGAAGGACGAGGCGGGCTCGATGCAGCCGGGCTTTGACCGCCAACACGCTGGCGCCTATGACCTCCGCCACCTCTTCGTTCGAGAGTCCTTCGAGGTCCCTCAGAACGAGAACGACCTTGTAGTCAGGCGGAAGGGCCTCGATGACCTCCCGAACGACCTGCTCTCGCTCCTTTCGGAGGAGCTGTTTCTCCGGCCCCTGCGTGAAGTCCACGACCATGCGGGCATGCCGTCCATCCCTGGTGAACTGGGGCAGGTACTCGTCGATCGACTCCTGAACAGGTCCCCGGCCTCGAAGCTTCATCAGGGCGGTATTGACGGTGATCCGGTAGAGCCATGTGCTGAAGGCCGATCGGTGCTCGAAACTGGCAATCTTCCGATAGATGGTCAGAAAGACGTCCTGGAGGACCTCCTCCGCATCCGCCGGGTTCCTGGTGAACGATATGACGAGCCGATACACTCTGTCCCGATAGCGCTCCAGGAGCGCCTCGAAGGCCGCATCGTCTCCGGCCTTGATCTGCTCGACGAGGTCCTGATCCGAGAGGTCCATCTGGTCCCTCGATATACTGTCAGATGCCCCGATGTTGCAAAGGGATTCGGAACGAGAAGCCCCGCACGGGAGAAGCGTGCTTAGACAATCGACGGCTGCCCACACGAAGACGATAAGACAGGCGTCGCTACTCGACGTAGACGATAAGCTGCACGCCCATGAGGATCACGAAGAGGGCCGGCACCAACCCCCACCACCGCTGCTTCATAATCCCCAGGCTGCCCAGCAGGTAGGTCATCCCGGCAAGGATCGCGGTGATCCCCTCGGTCGTGTGAGGCGAATTGGCGCGTCCAAGGTAGTTGAAGTTACTGATCGGATGCAGATGAAACAACAGGGTCACTCCCCCCATAATGGCCAGCCAGGGAAAGATCATGCCCCACAGCCAGTGGCTGAAGGTACCGCGCGCCCGCAGCCATTCCACGGATCCCATGGCGAGGACGATGACGCCGGACAGCTTATGCTCGATAGCCTCCCGATCGCCCAGGAGTTCGGTCAGTGTGCGCGGGCCGAACGGCCAATACTCCGGGTCGCTGCGGTAGAGGATAAATAGCGCCACCCCCAGCGTCAGCAACGGCCACAGATGGGCGAACCTGGATTCCCGACTTCCCCACAGGGCGGCGCCTGTCATCGCCATACCCATGACGAGCACCAGCCATCCCGAAAAGTGATGGTTGAAGTTCGAGAACTCGGTATGCGCTTTCCATGTCTCCCAGCTTCCCGCTTCATCCGGGGGAATCGTGTGATCATCGAACGGCGCCAGCAGGGGGTTCATGCTTGCGAACAGTCCGTACGGATTCGGATACCAGATCCAGAGACTGATCGCCCACGTATCCGGATGCCACGCGGTGAACGCGCTCTGTGTTTCAGGGTGAACCTGAGGGCAGCCTTCGCGGGACGGCGATCGATACTCCTGCCAGTCCGCATACCGACAGATTGCCAGATTCCGTTCCCACTCGATGCCCTGAAAGGGGCTCTCGGCCGGACGGACTCCGGTGGCGGTGTACTTCAGGGCGACCAGTTGCCAATGTCCCTCTCGTTGGGTGTACAGCAGCGTCGGGGGGTGCGTATGGTCAAACGGTGTGATCGCCGCCTTATGAAAGTTATAGCCTTCCAACGGCACATTTCCCGAGATCTGCACGTATCCATCCGCCTTAGCCTGCTCCAGGTCCTGATACTTTTGAGTAGCCGACCGAATATCGGCGATGAGCCTCGCGAGGGCGAAATCTTTTTCCGGCTCCTTCGCATACCAGTGATCGTGACTCATATACCACTCGGATGCCAACGCCAGTCCTGCGGCCAGCCCTGTGACCACCACAAACGCGATAACCTGCCTTTTCACTGCGCTTTCTCCTCTTTAGCCTGTTGAAACATCGCGACATCGGCTATGGCCGCTCGCTGCACGGCCGCTGCCGGCGCATGAACGAAGAGCTTGACCGGTGTCGGTTTTGCCTCCTGTTTCTCCGGGGGCGGGCTCAGGGTGTATTTCACCTCTTTCAAGTGGTCGCCATATTGCCGATCCGGATTATACACCTGCGAAAACTTCCAGAGCATCCGAACGAAGTTGGTCTGACCCTGCAGGAGCAGCCGGGATGCGGTGGCAAAGGTCCCGCGGACCGCGGCCCACCCCAGGTGCTTGCGATTCAGGACCGCCTGGGTCTTGACCAGCTCTTCATAGAACCGCTTGAGCGGAAGCGTGGTCGGCAGGACGGCATGCTGCACGTCGAAGAGGCGGTAGTCGAGTGAGGTCAACCGTCTCGCCTCGGTCAGCCATGTCTCTGTCCCAGGATACGGCGTGTTCACAGTCAGATGGACGATCTCTGGAACGCCGGAGGCCCACTCACGGATGACTCGGAACCTGTCCTCGTCCCAGTCCGAATCGGCGATGATGTTGAGGGCGACCGTGAATCCCATCGTCCGCGCCACCTCCAGAGCCTTGAAGTTGTCGCTGGGTGTGACCCGCTTCCGGATGCGCTTCAGACCTTCCTCGTCAAGGGCTTCGAGGCCGAGGAACATATACCGGAGTCCGAGTCGCTTCCAGTAGGCAAAGACCTCTTGATTGCGGAGCAACACATCACACCGGGTTTCCAGGTAATATTGCTTGCGGATTCCCCGACGCTCGATTTCGCGCCCGATCGCCATCCCGTCCTCGGGATGAATGAAGGCGACGTCGTCCACAATGAAGGCATTGGGTTCCTGGATCCTGGCCAGATCCTCCCCAATAACCTCCGGAGAGATCTTCCGGTAGCTTCGACCGTAGAACGTCCATGCGCTGCAAAATGAGCAGTCCCACGGACAGCCGCGGGTAAACTCGATCGACGCGCAGGGATCCAGGACCCCGATGAAATACTTATGACGCCGACGCGCAAGGTCCCTGGCCGGCAGTGTACGGTCCAGGTCGTGCAGCATCAGTGGCGGGGGGCCCGCACCGGCAGCCGTCACGATACCGGGAAGCGTTTCGATCCCCCCATCCTGGATCGCCTCCAGAAGGGGCGGCGTAATCGGTTCTCCTTCTCCGCGAACAATGCAGTCGATGGCGCCCTGTGCATGTTCCAGAAGCTCCTGCGGGACAAACGAGGCGCTGTGGCCCCCGACAAAGACAAAACACGTGGGCAGGAGACGCTTGGTCTCCTTCGCCAGTTCCAGCACCTCCGGGACATTGGCTAAGAAGTTGAGGGAAAAGCCGACGGTCTGAGGGCGAAACTCCTGGAGTTCTCGCAGGTAGTCCTGACGGTCACACACCTGCAGGTCAAAAAGCCTGACCTCGTGGCCCGCCAACCGGGCGGCTTGAGCCACCCGCTCCAACCCCAGCGGCTCCAACCGAAGGAACAGTTCAGAGTACATCAGACAACTTGGGTGTACCAGTAAGACCTTCACTGCACGTCTCCGTCTATTATACGTAACGACATAAGTCTGGTTCGTCATTCCGGGCTTGACCCGGAATCCAGTGCATTTCTGGATTCCCGCTGTTGCGGGAATGACGTCCATTGTTGCGACTTACAGCACTATGCACAGCTACTCGCTATCAGCTCGAAGCTATTCACGGCCTCACGAGACAGTCACGTTTTCCGTGAAGAGGGGAAAGGACCGCGCTCGCCCCTCACGGGCGGCCTGCTCAAGCAGAGCCCTCCCCTCGTTTGTTTTGGCTTTCGGCGCCGTCGCCTCAAAAAACTGGATATAGAAATCATCCGGCGCAACTACGACCGACGCGCGCAGCGTAAGCCCCGTTCGATCGATGGCCCTGACATAGCGGACCGTTCGGCTCTGGCCGGACGCAATTCGAGTATCAAATAATTCGTGCATCAGATCCAGCGTGACCTCCCGCCCGATCCGTTCCTCTTGCGCACTTTTCTCCACCAGCTTGCCGTCCGCATCCACCAGTTCGAACCTGACAACGATCTTCGGCGTCACGTAGGTCGGGACATCATGTCCGACCCCGGTATTGGTCAGCGTGATCTCGGCGCGGAGCTGCTCGCCAACCTGATACCGCTTCTTATCCAGCAAAAGGCGGACTGAAACCCCTTGCTTGACCATCTCGGGATCATGGATGCCTCGCCACAAGTGTCGCCGCCCCGGCATGTGGCAGCTCTGGCAGCTTTTCCCCGCCCGCGCATACGGTCCCTCTTTCCATTCATTATAGGTATTTTCGAGCAGCTTGCCGTTCAGCGCATACCCGTCCGGCTCAAACTGATGGCACCCTTTGCAGAACTCAGCCCGTTCAAAGGCCGCCGTTCTGACGGCGCCCCCGTGTGGGAGTTGCGCGGCGGTGGCGGAATTCTCGATCGAGCCGTCCCGCTTCGGCGGCCCAAAACGCTGGTGTCTCCGCACATGGCACCCTGCACAGCTCAAGCCCTTTTGCTGGAGCGAGGCCGAAAACGCCTGGTTGGTCTTCAACTTCGATACGACGTTCCCCCTACCGTCTGAACTGCTCGACGACGATCCGGCAACCCGATGCTTCTTTTTCACTCGAGACGATGCGGCCTCCTTCTTTTCAGTCTTCTCCTGCTGCTCGCTGAGAGGGGCATGGCAACTGTAACACAGGATCGCCATCTTGGGATTGTCCTGGATCAACTCCATAGTCTGGCCTCTCACCCCGGGCCCCATACTTTTACTATGGAGGCTGCCGATCCAGTCCTCGTACTGGGGTCGATGACAGGCGCCGCAACTTTCCGGATCAAGCGACCGCTCGATCGACGGAAGATGCGCCGGCGCCTTACCTTGAGGCGGGATAGGTGTCTGCCAATGGCCCTTGAGAAACTCGATGTGGGCATGCTCATCGGCCGTCGCCGCCGGATTGCCGACCGCCCCTGCTCCAACCGCAGGTCCCAGGCACACACCTATCGCGATCGTGTGCAGGAGCAGCCGCGTTGTCTTCAGGAGCATCGGGCGCTGACACAGCGATCGCGTATAGATCTCGCTATCCATAGAGATCGGAAGATGGCCTGCGCTTTTGGAGGGTGAAGGTTCAAGGTTCAAGGTTCAAGGTTCAAGGTTCAAGGTTCAAGAATCCATAGAGATCGACAGATAGCCTGTGCTTTTGGAGAGAGGCACGGGGACAAAGCCATACCGTCACCAGGATCATGTATCACCTCAGCTCTTACGTGAGGTTTTAGCAAAAAAGGTTGAGAAGATCGCCTCCGGTTTTCCGGCTCCACATTTCGGACATTTCAGTCGCTTCGTTTCCCGCTCCTTGATTCCCATGGTCAGCGAGAATTTCTTGCGACACTCCACACACCTGAAATCGTAGCTCGGCATCAGTCTGCTCCTCCCTTCACACGATTCTCATCCATATGACCCTGCTGCGGACACCGGACTGCACAACTCCGACAGGTTGGTCGCTGAAGGGTCGTGCTTCAGCGCCGACTCTCAAGGTTGGATTGTGATGACAAACGCAGATATTATATGGCCGAGAGCGCGAAGAAATCAATGCGGAAAGAGTCCCCTGTAAAGTCTCAGGCGCCCGGTCCCGCCGATCAGCTCATAACCCGCGATACAAGTCCGGCGACGGTCTGAAGAAAAAGGGGCATATCGAGGGGCTTGGTAAGAAACTCGTTACAGCCGGCCTCCACAGCCTGCATCCGGTCTTCACGCCTGCTAAATGCGCTGGTCACCAGGATGGGGATTGCCCGTGTCTCGGCATCGTTCTTCAGCTCTCGCGTCAGGGTAAAGCCATCGATTTGCGGAAGCTGCAGGTCCATGATGATGAGAGCTGGACGCTCGGCCTTCACCCGATCGAGAAGCCCAAACCCATCCTCCGCCTCAAGAACACGGTATCCGACCGCCGTCAGCGTAATCGCCACCAACTCGCGATTCATCAGGTTGTCCTCTACGATAAGAATCTTTTCTCCTGCCATCTCACTGGTCCCTTTCTTCAGGCGCTTGGGGGGCCCAGCGGCAACCGGACCGTAAAGGTGCTCCCATGGCCTTCTCCTGCTGATGTCGCCCAGATCGATCCCCCATGCAACTCAACAAGTTGCTTCGTCAACGCAAGACCCAGTCCCGCGCCCTGAAACTGTTTCGTAAGCGCGGGCTCGAGTTGCGTAAACATCCGGAAGAGTTTGGCGAGGTCTTCAGCCTTGATCCCGATCCCGGTATCCGCTACAGCGATATCGACGAAATCATCAGGGTGAACCGTGGAGGGTGAAGCGTGGAGGGAATCTGCGCTCGACGCTCGACGCTCGACGCTCGACGCTCGTCTGACGGTAACGCTGATCCGCCCCTCTGTCGGCGTAAACTTGACGGCATTTGAAAGCAGATTGTAGAGGATCTGCTTGAAGCGTGTGGGATCGGCTTTGATGATCGGCATATCTTGGTCCATTGAGACTTCGAGCGCCTGCTGCTTCTGCTCGGCCTGCGGACGGACAGCGTACACAGCGGCCTCGATGGCCTCACGGAGAGGGAACGGTTGGAGTTGAAGCTCGACCTTACCCGCCTCAACCTTGGTAAGATCGAGAAGATCGTTGATCAGTGAGAGGAGGTGCTGTCCACTTGTAATAATATTCCGCGTAAATCGTGTCTGCATCTCGTTTAAGGAACCGACGGAAGCCTCTTGAAGCAGCCACGCAAAGCCGATGACTGAGTTCAACGGCGTTCGAAGTTCGTGTGACATATTGGAGAGGAATAACGACTTATGACGAGAGGCCTCCTCAGTCTGCTCAAGCGCCGCCTGCAGTTGCCGCGTGCGCTGCTCAACTGTGGCCTCGAGGTGATCCTGCGCTTCTTGCAGGGCTGTATCGCGACGCTGGATCTGGGTCAACATCTCGTTGAACCCGGCGATCAATTGGCCCAATTCATCCCGATACGTTCCGGGAACTCGGACGGAATAGTCTTGTTTCTCTGAGACCATTGCCACGCTATGCGCGAGGCTGACAATCGGCTCGGAGATCACACCCTCAAGCCTTGAAGCCAGCATCAATGCGACCAGAGAAGAGGCCAGCAACACACCAAGAACGATCAGCGCGCCGACCTGCAGCCGAGTATACACCTCTCGCGTGTCCGCCTGGATATACAGCGTCCCGATCCTCTCCCGATCAAGGACGATCTGGTGAAATACGACGAAGCGACCACGCTCTAATCGACTGCCGTCCGCCCCCGGTCCGACCGGAATCGCGTCGTTCTCTTGATGCTGCGGGCGGTACGCGGTAAAGATGGACCCCGATTTTGTGTAGATGGCCGCCGACAGAATCCGCGAGTCCTGCCGCAATGCGGAAAGTGTCTCGTTTGCTGCCTTCGGATCATTGAACGCCAGAGCGGCTGCGCTATTCGCGCCGATGACGTCGGCCAGACTCATCAGTTCACGGGTCGTGACCGAGCGGTAGACCACCAGCCCATAGATGACAAGGGTGATGCCGGTCAGCGAGAGCGCGACACTCGTGGTGAGCATCGTGATGCGCCTCAGTTTCTTTTGAATCGGGACGTCCCGGAACAGACTCATATCATCGTTCCTCCGGCACGATCCGCGCCAACCTGAGCAGATGCGAGCTGATCTGCAGGTTCGCCCTCTCAGCAGTACCTACATTGATTTCAAACTGAATCTTGTCCTCAACGGTGATGAGTGTAATCATCCCACCGCGCCGCGCAAACCCGCTGATATCGCTGACCGTTAATGTGCTGGTCCCTTTGAGCCGCTCCAGAATCGCCGCCAGGCGGCTTTCCATGGTAGGGCTGATATACAGGATATGGCAGAACTCTAACTCCTCCGGCGTCTTAAACCGTTTGACTGCTACCCGGCGGCCCTTCGTCTCTTTGCCCTCGATCGATTGGACCGCACTGACCATGGGACCGCCGTCGACCACTCCAATACAGATCGTGTATTGGTTATTATGGAAGGCCTGCGGCGGCCACTCGACGAACTTGGAGAACTGATAGAGAACTGCGGCCTTGACCTGATATTCCAGGGACGGCGACTGCGCATAGGCGCTATGAGAATAGAGCCCGTCTACGCCACCTGTCATCGACAGCAGGCAGACCACAATCACGCATATATGAACACGCCGCCCGATCAACGGTCAGAACCGCCAGGAGGCCTGCACGTAGGCGCTGCGCTGCACCTCCAGAGGCTTGACAGGCACGCCGAAGATGCTGCCCCACTCCGGGTGGCGATTATCCAGGAGGTTCTGACCGACCAGACTCAGATCGAATGCCGGAGTCGGCCGCCACCCCAGACGAAGATCGAGCCGCACATAACTCGGGACCGAGGGGACCAGATTCGGCAATCGATCAACAAAGAAGGCCGCCGCATCCAACTGGAGGTGCCAGGGCAGGTCCAGAAGGGAGCGTACCTGCACCTGATGACGAGGCGAACGTCGTTCGTCGGCTATCGGTTCGACGCTGGTCCGATCTGGGTGAAGCTCGATTTTCAGATAGGAGTAGTTGAGGTGCAGTCGCCAGACGCTTAACGGCTGCCACGTGCTGGCGATCTCCACACCATACGTGTTTCCGGACATCCGATTATCGAATCGAAATGGCAGTACGATGTACGGGGGGCTCGCGCCCAGAGCGGGAATGGGCGTCCCCGGTTCGGCCGTCCTCAGGTTGTCATAGATCGTATAGAAGCCGGCCAGATCGACCGAGAGCCATTCGACCGGCTGCACGCGATACCCCAGCTCAAACGCCAGCAACTCCTCAGAGGTAAAGTCGGAATTGCCAGAGGTTTGGACGAGCATTGTCGCGTCAATCGGTCCGACGGAGCCAGGAAACGCGGCTGTGTTGTTTCGAACATCCCGCTCGAATCTGGCGGGCGTCCTAACCGCCCGCGAGACGGCCGCCCATACCCGATTCCAGGTATTCGGCGAGTAGACCAGTCGAGCGTTCGGCTGTACCTCGAAGCCGGAGTACGAGTTATGCTCAAACTTTGACCCGAGGGTCAGCGTCAGTCGATCGGGCATCAAGGTGACCTGGTCCTGAATAAAGCCGCTCACCAGATGATCGGTCCTGCGGCGGGGCGTGAAGGCCAACGAGGGGCTATCTATGTCATCCAGGTCATCGATCGTCACACGTGTTCCCACGCCCCACATGAGATCATGGCGCGTCCCGACAGGAAAGCGGTATTGAAACTCAAGGTCGACCGTATCCCTCGTCTCGCCAAACAGGAGTTCATCCCGATGAGTCCTGTCGTAGTAAAACTGGAGGCTGGTCTCTCTCCGATCGGCCGTCCGATGTCTCCAGCGTGTGAGGAGATTGCCCCCCGCAAAGTCGTCCCGGCTGTCGAGGGCGGCTGAGAACGGGGGGAGGAGCGAGGGCACCGTCAGCGTCTGGCCGAAGTCGCCCTTGTACAGATCACCCTGGACCGTCACCGTATCACGGGTGGACGGCTCCCAGTCGAGTCGGAAGCCCCCGCGGTATGTTCGCCAATCATCGATCCCCTCACGGCCGGTAGCGCTGACCAGGTTATCGCGATTTGCATACTTGAAGTAGCCACGATAGAAGAGATTCTCTCCGACCCGTCCCCCGTAGCGCGTCCCCACGAATCCGCGCTCCTCGCTCCCTCCTCCGACCTCGATGTAGCCTCCCTGGGTCGCCTTCGCCTGTTTGGTAATGACGTTGATCACGCCATTGACCGCGTTCGCGCCCCAGAGGGTCCCGCCGGGACCGCGGACGACCTCGATCCGGTCGATATCCTCGAGGAGGGTGTCCTGCGCGTCCCAGAAAACCCCGGCAAACAGCGGCGTGTAGACGCTCCGTCCATCGATGAGGACTAGGAGCTTGTTTGAAAAAGTCGCATTAAAGCCGCGCGCCGAGATCGCCCATCGATTTGCGCCGAACTGGGCTACCTCGACGCCGGGCGCCAGACGCAGCGCCTCCGGGATACTCTTCATACCCGCGCGGCGGATATCCTCTCCGGTGATGACAAAGACAGCCGCAGCGCTGTCCCACAGCGGCTCCTCCTTCTTGGAGGCCGATGTAATCTCGATGGTCATCAACTGTTCGAGCGTCAGTTCCGTGAGATCCGGCGGGTGATTGATGGCCGCGCCGACGGTGGGAGCCCACTTGATGATCAGGAACGTCGTCAGCGCCAGAGTCCAGGCGGCGCCGACCATACGCTGAATCCATGGACCGATCCAACGCCTGGCTCGCTCCTGCGGTATTCGTCTATACCCGGTCATGCGCACCTCCAATAGCCGCGACAGCGTCTCATTGTGAGATCGGCCTCAGCGCCCTCCTTCGATCAATATTCTGCACAATCCGGAGTGCGGGAGCAATCGGTATGCTCTTCTCTGTGCCGTCACCATTAACAAGGAGAAATAAGACAATAGGGTGTTCATACCTACGATGTCAAATATTTTCTAATTGTCTTATACGGTCCACAATCGTGGCTTGATCTGCAATATTGACATGGTCGGCGCACAGGATGCGATGCCTGGACGGTCGGCGCGCTACGTCAGAATGAGGCGGATTCGGATAGCTTGTCGGCAGGCGGATTGGCTGTTGCGGGCGGCGCTCAGGTCAGCGGCGCGTCTCGTTCTGATGCGTCACGGTAATCATCGTGTGGATGCCGCCGCGGACGTAGAAGTCGGCGACGAGCTTCATGAAGCGAGGGCGGCAGGCCTTGACGAGGTCGTCCATGATCCGGTTTGTGACGGCCTCGTGAAAGTGACCTTCATTTCGGAAGGACCAGAGGTAGAGCTTCAGCGACTTCAACTCAATGCACAATCGGTCCGGGACATAGCTGAGCGTCAGGGTTGCGAAATCGGGCTGGCCGGTCTTCGGGCAGAGACAGGTAAACTCGGGGCAGGTCATCTGAATCTCGTAATCGCGCCCCGGTTCAGGATTGGGAAACGTCTCAAGCGCTTTCGACGGTTGCGTGGGCATGGTTGTTACCCGCAATTATAGAAAGATCCTGCGCCGTAGCAAGGTATTTTGTCGGTCCTCATGCGCCGCACCTCGCACCTTACCCCCAAATCTCCCCAACCCCCCTTTGATAAAGGGGGGCGAGGGGGGATTTACTCTATTCGGAAACGCTGGGGGAGGAGATGCTCGTTCTTGCATTGCGGGCACCGCGACGGATCGCTGAACCTTGCGCGCCCTTTGAAGCGATAGCCACAATGATCACAGGTCGGGGGATAGATGACTAGACGGGATGGTGGCGCTACAGAGCGGGTGATATGTTCGAGGTCATCGATGATAATTTTCCTGGGCACCACAAAGTTTCTCGCCAACTCATCCAGCGTCCACTCGCCGTCTCGAAGCATTGCCATGATCTCCTGCCGCCGCGTCATTTCCATCGCACGCACTCCCCAAGGACAGGGTATAGGGTATGGGGTAAAGGATTGAACCTTGAACCTTGCACGTTGCACTACCTATCTTCGGATGGCGTCCGCCCATTGCCGACCTTTGAAAACCCGGGCGCCGGCTTCGGCCGCCGCCACGCCCACAGACGAAACTCGTACAACCTCGAAATCGCTCTGAGGCCGCGGAGATCGTCGAAGTAGGAGTAGATGACCGGTGTCACCAGCAGCGTGATCACGAGGCACAGCGTCTGTCCGCCGACGACCGCCGTGGCGAGTGACGCCCTGGTAGCGGCACCGTCGCCTTTGCCTAAGGCGACCGGCAACATCCCCGCAATGATGGCAAGCGTCGTCATCAGAATCGGCCGAAACCGCGCCCGGTCGGCCTCCAGTTGCGCCTCGTAGCGCGGCATTCCTCTCCCCCGCAGCACATTCGTAAAATCGACCTGGAGGATCGCATTCTTTTTGACCACCCCCATAAGGAGGAACAGCCCCATAACGGCGTAGATATTCAGCGTCTGGCCCGCGGCCAGGAGACTGACGAGACCGAAGGGAATCGACAGGAACATCGAGACCATAATGGTGATCGGATGGATGAAACTCTCGAATTGCGCTGCGAGAACCATGTAGATGAACACAATAGAGAGGACAAAGGCAATAGCAAAGTTGTAGAACGCCTCGGCCATCAACTTGCCGCGGCCAAGATATGCGGTCGAATAGCCGGCAGGCATCCCGATCGCGTTGACAGCCGCATCCGCCTGGGAGGTCGCCTCCCCGAGAGCCATCTGATAGAGATTCGCCTGAACCGTGATCTGTCGCTCTTGAGCATAGCGGTCGATCTGGGCCGGCGCCCGCCCCGCATTGAGCGTCACAATATTGTTCAGCTTGACCAGCCGGCCGGCGGCAGTCGGTACCGTCAGATCCGAAATGACAGAGGCGTCTTTCCGATAGTCGTCCTTCAGCCGCAGACGGACGTCATACTGCTCACCGCCTTCCCGGTAGAAACCGACCTTTTCCCCGCCTACCATTGTTCGGAGCGTCAGCGCGATATCCTCCGCCCTGATCCCAAGATCCGACGCCTTCTGCCGGTCGATGCGGACCTGGACCTCTGGCCGTCGCTGGGCCTGGCCCGTATCCACATCCACAAATCCAGGGATCGCCGTCAGGCGCTTGATAAGGAGTTGCGCGTAGTGATCGAGCTGTTGCAGGTCCGGGCCGCGCAACACGAGGTTAAACGGCGTCTGCTTGAAACCGCCGCCCGAGATCAGGTTAATCTGCTGTACGCTGATTCTCAGGTCCGGGTAGCTGGCAAACATTCGGCGGACCTCCTGCATGATCGTCTGCTGCGACCGTGTCCGCTGTCGCAGGTGGGTAATTCCCACATAAATCGAGGCATCGGTGATATTCGCCCGATCCTTCCCTCGTACGCCGATGGTGGTGAACAGATGCTCTACCTCTGGAATAGTCCCCAGATCCGCCTCCAGCCGACGGAGGATGGCGTCACTCCGGTCGAGCGAGGAGCCCGGCGGCGTCTCCACAGTTACCTCGAATTCGCTCATGTCGTCGTCGACGACGAAATCGGGCTTCATCTGTCTGCCGATCAGGACGGTTGAGAATAAGAGCGCGCCGGCCAGCAGCAAGACCGCCGCCCGGTGGTTCAGACACCAGACGAGCAGCCAATCGTAGTAGCGCTCCAGCACGGCATAGAGGTGCGTCACCTTCGATCCCTGATCGCGTTGTGGATGTCCGGTACGGCTGTCGCCCGTCTCTTCCGGCGGTTCGATGACACTCACCGCAGACTGAAGCATCCGGGCCGACAGCATCGGCGTGAGGGTAAACGCCACCAGCAGCGAGACCAGGATGGCAAAGGTGGCCGTCAGTCCAAAACTGTTCCAAAATCGCCCTACGAGCCCACCCATGAACGCCACAGGCAGGAAGATCACCACCAGCGAGAGGGTCGTGGCCATGACCGCCAGAACGATCTCCTTCGCGCCGGTCACTGCCGCCTCCATGGGCGGACGCCGTTCCTCTTCCATATGGCGGAAAATGTTCTCCAGCACGATGATAGCGTCATCGATCACGATCCCGGTGGACAGGGACAGGCCCAGCATCGTGAGATTGTTCAGGGTAAATCCGGCGATCCGCATGATGGTAAAGGTGGCAATGATCGAGGCGGGAATCGAGATGGCGGCGATAAACGCCGGCCGCAGGCGCGGGACGAAGACAAAGAGGACCAGGGTGACGGCGATCGACCCGACCACAACCGTCAGCAACAGATCGGGATCGCCGTAAAAGAACGCCGCGGCCAGTACGGCCAACAGCCCGCCCAAGGCGGCCTGTTCCCGCCGCGCCAGACGCCCGATGAAAAAGGCCACGATCAGGCTCGCCAGCAGCCCGCCCAACAGCAGGTGCTCCTCGACCTCTGCAATCGAACGCTTGATGAACCGCGACGTATCACGCACCACCTGGAACGTGACATCCGGCGGGAGCGTCTGTGTAATCTCGTGCAGCTTGGCCTTGACCCGCTCAACCACAGCCACCGTATTGGTTCCGGACTGCTTCTGAATCAGGAGGGAGACGGCGTTTTGGCCGTCGAGTCGAGACAGGGTTCTGGGCTCCTCTTCGCCGTCCAACGCAGCGCCGATGTCCTGAATCCGGACGGGGGCGCCCTTGTAATCGGCCACGATCAGGTCGCTGAAGTCGGCGGGCCGCTCGATTCGACCCAGCGTTCGGAGTCCCTGCTCCCGCGTTTGCCAGGTAATGTTGCCTCCGGGGACCTCGACGTTCTGGCGCTGAACCGCTGCCTTGATCTGTTGAATTGACAGGTTGTAGGCCTCCAGACGATTGGGATCCGCAACAACTTGAATCTCCCGCTTCCGGTCGCCGACAAGGGTCACCGCCCCAATATCCTTCACGGATTCAAGTTGCCGCTTGATCCGCTTGTCGGCCAGCTCGGTAATTTCTCGAGCGGAGCGCTTGCCGGAGACCACAATCGCCATGATCGGGGAAGAGTCGGGATCGAACTTCTCGATGGCCGGCGCTTCCGTGCCCTGTGGGAACAAGGAGACGACCGTTCCTACCTTCTCCCGGACATCGTTAGCGGCCTCATCGATCTTCCGCTCCAGGACAAACGTCACAAAGATCTGGGACTGCCCCTCGATGGTGGTCGAGCGCAACTCGTCGATCCCATTGATCGTATTGACAGCCTCCTCGATCCGCTTGGTAATGTTGCTCTCGATCTCCTCGGGACTCGCGCCTTCCAGTCTTGTCGTGATCGTGATGGTAGGCATATCAACCTTCGGAAACACATCGAGCCCCAACTCTCGAAACGATGCCAGTCCCATGACGACGAGAGAGACGATCAGCATCGTGGCGAAAACAGGCCGTCGAACGCAGATATCAATCAGTGACATGGCTTACCGTTCAAGGTTCAAGGTTCAAAAGTTCAATGTGCAAAGTTCAATGTGCAAAGTTCAATGTTCAAGGTTCGAGGTTCAAGGTTCGAGGTTCAATGTTCAAGGTTCGAGGTTCAAGGTTCGAGGTTCAAGGTTCGAGGTTCAAGGGTTGGGGGGCGAGTCGTCTGGCGTTGCGTTTACCTGGACGGGGGCGCCGTTGGACAGTTGACTGAGACGCGACGTGGCCACTTGCTCCCCCGGCTTCAACCCCTCAACGATCTCAACCAGTCCATCCTGGCGCTCGCCGACCGTGATCTGTCGTTCCTCGACGATGCCGTCCTTTACCACGAACGCCTTCGTGATCCCCACAAAGTAGTAGACCGCTTCTTCCGGGACAAATGGAACCCCGTGATCCACCCGGATTTGCAGCCGCGCCTTGCCGAAGGAGCCCGGCTTCAGCAGCCCTTCACGATTGGGCACCCTGGCCTCGATCGGAAATGTCCGCGTGTCGGTAAAGACGGCCGGACCGACCCGCTGTACTGATCCCCTGAACTCGCGGCCAGGATAGGCCTCGACCTGCACCTTCACCTCCTGCCCGGCCCGGATCTGTCCCTGGAACCGCTCCGGCACGGACGCCTTCAGCTTCAAGGGATTATCGCGGATGAGGGTCAGCAGTTTGGTGTTTTGCATGCTGCCGCCGGCGATATATTGGCCGACGGACACATCCCGTTGTTTGATGGAACCATCGATGGGCGCCAGGATCACCGTGTACTGGAGGTTCCGACGAGCGAGCTCTAACGCCGCCGCCTGCTCCCGGAGCTGATCCCGAAGCGCCCGTACCTGGTCCAGGGCATTATCAAGCGCTGCCTTCAAGGCATCGCGTTTCGCCATCGCCGTATCAACGTCGTTGCGCGACACGGCCCCTTCCTTGTATAGGCCCTGCATCCGCTCATACCATAAGGCGGCGTCATCATAGTTGGCCTTGGCCTGGCGGACCATCGACTGACGATCATCGGACAGTATTTCTCCGCCGTTCAGCGCCCCCAGCCGTGTCCGCGTCTGCTGCAGGATGGCCTCAGCCTTCTGAACCTGCAACTGAAAGTCGGCCTGATTAATCTGGAGCAGCGGCTGCCCAACCTTCACTCGGTCCCCCAGATCGACCATGATCTTCCCCAGATATCCCGAGACCTGAGCGTACACGACAACCTCTTCGTCCGCTTCGAGGGTCCCGACCGCTTCCACACGCCGCTGGAGATCTCGAGCCTCGACAGGGCTTACGGTGATCGCGATGCTCTGATCTTTCGCCGTAGGCGCGCTGTTCGCGGCCTGCTCCCGCGAACACCCCAGGAGGGCCAGCAGCAGAAGCAGCGAAATCCCGGATAGTCGGGACAGGACGCAGCGCTTCATCGCTCAATCCCCTTTAGAAAGATCGAGACAAACTGCTCGACCACCTCTTCCGGTGAAGAACGGGCGGGTCGCTTGACCCCGAACAGTTCATGGATCAACAGGTAATGCACGATCATCCCGATAAACCCTCGCGCGGCAACCAGCGGATTCATCGATCGAAATCGCCCCTCCTTGATCCCTTTACGAATGTAGTTGCCCAGAAACTCATGCAGCCGCTTCACGCGAGACTCGAAGAAGATGTCGGACAGCTCGTGCCCTTCGAGGGCGCTGAACAGCAGCAGCCGCATGAGGCTCGGGTCGGATTCGGTCTGCTCAATCATCTTCAGCCCTACCGCTCGAAGCACGCCGGCATCATCTCTTGTTCGCGCCACGATCGCCGCGCTTGCCAGCAACTCCTCCGTTGCGGACTTTGTCTCGATAATCGCGAAGTACAGCTCGCGCTTCGTGGCAAAGTGCCTGAAGACCATCGCCTCGCTGATGCCGGCGGCCGCTGCAATCTCGCGCGTCCTGGTCCCCCTGAACCCCTTTCGCGAGAACAAATCCACCGCCGCCTCGACAATCTGCCGCCGCCGCTCTTCGGCGCTCAGACGTGCTTTCATACTTTCCCCTCTGACACTATCCTTACCCTCTGAAACCCCCTCCGTCCCCCCTTTATAAAAGGGGGGTGCTGGGGGATTTGGGATGGGGAGATTTCGGTCACGCCAGGTCCCTGCCATAACATTAAAACAAGTAAGCACTTACATACTTACGCGAACCAATAGAAATGTCAACTCTTTTGCGAGAGACTGAACGCTGAATCACGAGAGGAGGCAGACCGGTTACCACGCGCACCATCAACAGCGGAACGACGCGCGCGTAACGGGGGGCTATTGCAGACTGGCGCGGTCGTCCCCTACTCGGTCACCTTCAAGACCTGGTCGTGCTGGCGGACACGCTCGCGGACCTTGATCCCGATCAACTGGCCAGACTCCGCTCGCTGGAGGGACTGGTGTTCGAGCTGGATCGAGTCCACCCGCTGGGTCAGTTCGGTCGTGTGACCCTTGATATGAATGGTATCCCCCACCGTTAACTGGCCTTCGGTGATCTCGATGGCGGCGACCCCCACCTTCGCGAAATAGTCTTTGACGTAACCTATACGTACCTCGGCCATGGTCTTTCCTCCTTGCTATTGCACAACACAGCGTGACCCTCGCTCTGATCCCCTATTTCAGTTGCGGAGAATGTTTACCTGTATAGAGCCGCTATAGAGCCGCACGCGGCCGCGGAGACTGTTTTATCATATCGCGGCACATACGGAGAGTCAAACGCCCACGGGCCGGGACCGCTGATATTCGTCATCGCGCAAGACGTCGTGTCAAAAGCCTAACGAAATTGCTTGACCCAGCATCCTGGAGAGCGTAATTTCATGCGAAATGGAGTAGATGAATGAACACCCGCGTAACGCCCTCACCGAAGCAATGACGTTACGAGGCAATGGTCGTACTCTACTGCACTTTTGGACGGTAAGGAGGGGAACAACAGATTTATGAAGATTGAGAGGCCTGCGCCGCAAACGATCGCTTACTTCTCCATGGAGGTCGCCCTTGAAAGCCCTCTGCCCACCTACAGCGGAGGGCTTGGTGTATTGGCGGGTGATATGCTGCGCAGCGCGGCAGACATGAGACTATCCATGGTTGGTGTGACCCTGCTGCATCGAAAGGGCTACTTTCTTCAACGGCTCGATGATGAGGGACGCCAGTCCGAGGAGCCGGCAGCGTGGCCGGTAGACCAATTCCTCCAGCTTACGGATAGTACGTGCCAGGTGGAGATCGAGGGACGGCAGGTCACTGTACGCGCGTGGCAGTACCTGATCACCGGTGCGTCAGGCGCCGTCGTCCCAGTGTTCCTGTTGGATACTGATCTGCCCTCTAACGATCCGTATGATCGCACGCTGACCGACTACTTGTACGGCGGCGACCAGCGGTATCGCCTGTGCCAGGAGGTCATTCTCGGGGTGGGCGGCGTGCGCGTGCTGCGGGCGATGGGGTACACCCGGGTCTTCAGGTTCCATATGAACGAAGGTCATGCGGCTCTCCTCGCGCTGGAGTTGTTTGCCGAGGAGTTCAAGCAGATGCCGCAGCGACGCGAGGATGCCGTTGATGCGGTGAAGCGCCTCTGCGTCTTCACCACTCATACGCCGCTTCCCGCCGGCCACGATCAGTTTTCCCTCGATCTGACCGAACACGTCTTAAGCGGGAACCAGTGGGAAGCGTTACAAGCCCTCGGCTGTTGCAACGGCTCGCTCAACATGACACGTGTGGGACTCCGTTTAAGCAATTACGTGAACGGGGTGACCAAACGGCACAGTGAGGTGTCACGCACCTTATTTCCGGATCTCGCCATCGGCTCCATCACCAACGGCGTACATTCCGCCACCTGGGCCGCCCCGGCATTTCGCGCCCTCTATGATCGATACACCCCGGCTTGGCGAGAGGACAGCCTCCTCTTGCGGTACGCCCTTGGCATTCCCCTGGACGCCATTCGGCAGGCCCATGACGACGCCAAGCAGTTGCTGATCAAAGAGGTCAACAGAACGGCAAGCGCGCCCTTCGATCCCCATGCCTTTACCATTGGCTTCGCAAGGCGGGCGACGTCGTACAAGCGCCCGGATCTCCTTTTTTACGATTCAGAGCGGCTCAGACGCATTTCGGTCCAACACGGCCCGCTGCAGGTCATCTTTTCCGGAAAAGCCCATCCCAGGGATGAAGAAGGTAAGGCGCTCATTCAACACATATTCCGTCGGGCGAAGGAACTGGCGCCAGAGGTCAAGGTCGCCTACTTACCGAATTACGATATGGATCTGGGTCTGCTGCTCACCTCAGGCGCAGATCTATGGCTCAACACACCACAGCCGCCGTATGAAGCATCCGGCACCAGCGGGATGAAGGCGGCCCACAACGGCGTACCGAGCCTCAGCGTGCTCGACGGCTGGTGGCTGGAAGTGCCTGTGGAAGGGGTGACAGGCTGGAGTATCGGTTCCCGTGACAATGGAACGGTATTCGAGAGGCGGGACGACAGAGATGCAGAGGAACTCTACTGGAAGCTGGAGGGCACAATCCTCCCCCTCTACTACGGCGATCCCCTCAAATGGGCAGAGTTGATGCGATTCACGATCGCGCTTAACGCCTCCTTCTTCAATACCGATAGGATGATCCACGAGTACGTCACGCACGCCTACCGAGATCGATAGCCGTCAGGCTGCCTGCCGCCGGTTCCAGTTGCCCGCCCGTCACACTTGCTCTATAATGCCTGCGATGATCTCCGCTAACGAGACGAAGATGCCGGTAACCCATAATGCTCCATTGCTGCGCGACACTATGGCCCGGTCGCTTCAGCGGGAGCTGGACAGCCTGAAGGCCGAGGGCCTGCATCGAAGGCTCAGACAGGTTGATGGTCCACAAGGCCCACGGATTTCCGTGGACGGCACAGAGGCGATTCACTTCGCCGGAAGCGACTATCTCGGCTTGGCCTGCCATCCGCGACTGAAGCAGGCCGCCTGTCAGGCTACTATGCGGTATGGCTGCGGCGTCGCCTCAGCCCGTCTGATATCGGGTAACCACGATCTCTACCCTCAATTGGAGGAACGGCTTGCCTGCTTCAAGCAGGCTGAGGCGGCCCTCCTGTTCAGCACCGGGTACCAGGCCAACCTGGGCGTGCTCTCCGCCCTGGTAGGCTCACAGGACGTGGTGTTCAGCGATGCGCTGAACCATGCCAGCATCGTTGATGGCTGCCGACTGTCGCGAGCCCAAGTCCGGATCGTCCCGCATAACGACCTCGCCGCCCTGGAGCGTCTGTTGGAACGAGAGCGCTCCGCCCGGCGACGCCTCGTCGTCGTCGACAGCCTTTACAGCATGGATGGGGACGTGGCGCCCCTGGCGCAGATCGTCGAACTGGCGGAGCGCTATGACTGCGTGACGATGGTAGACGATTCCCATGGCACCGGCGTACTGGGTAAGACCGGGCGAGGCGCCGCCGAGGCCGCGGGCGTACTCGGCCGGATCGATATTGAGACCGGAAGCCTTGCCAAAGCGCTCGGCGGATTTGGCGGGTATGTCGTCGCAAGCCGTACCGTCATCGAATACCTGATCAACCGGGCCAGACCCTTCATCTTTACGTGCGCGTTGCCGTCCGCGGTCGTGGCAACCGTGCTCGAGGCGCTTGCCGTCATGGAAGACGAGCCCGAGCGGCGACAGCGGCTGTGGGACAATACCCGATACATGAGGATTCGCCTGCGCGAGATCGGATTTGACGTCAACCCGAACGGGACCCAGATCATTCCGCTGGTGGCAGGAGAGCCTGAGCGGGCCATGCGTTTCTGCCAGGAGCTATTGAGCCGCGGGGTCTTTGCCCAAGGCATCCGTTACCCTTCTGTCCCTCGCGGAACGGAACGGATCCGCCTTACCGTGACCGCCTCCCACAACCGAGCCGATTTAGATATCGCACTGACAGCTTTGGCTGAGGCGGGGCGAGCCGTCCAACTCATCTAAATCATCCTCGGAAGGGGGGCAACGATGGCGCAATACAATGACACCTCGGGTGATCTCAAGGGCAGGCAGATCGCCCTCCTGCTGCTCGTACTGGTTGTTTTTGCGGTTGGAAGTCAGACGGTCCCCCTCTACTCCGACTGGCTCTGGTTTGAGGAGGTGAAGCTTCCCAAGGTCTTTCTGACGGTCCTGACAACGCAACTGACGCTGGCTGTCGCATTCGGCCTGATCTTTGCGATTCTGGTGTACGTCAACCTGTACATGGCCAGTCGATTGACCACTACCGATGTCCTCCTTGAGGTGGAGGACAGGTTTGGGCTCCCCAGCCGCCTGGTGATCGAACCGTACTTTCGTCCGCTCTTGATCCCCGGCGCTTTCGGGCTCGGAGTCCTTTCGGCATTCCGGGCGTCAGCCGCGTGGGAGCATTACATTCGCTTTGCGAACGCGCAGCCCTTTGGTATTGCCGACCCCATCTTTCAGGAGGACGTCGGATTCTATGTCTTCAAGCTGCCCTTCCTCTCCTTCCTGTACAGTTGGCTGATCACCTCGGTTGTCCTGATCCTCCTGCTGACTGCCGTGACTTACCTCCTCTTCCGGGGTATACAGATCACAGCTCGAGGACCCATCATCGCCAGACCGGCAAGGACGCACCTGCTCGTGCTCGCCGCACTACTGTTCCTGATTAAGGCCGTCGGCTATCGGCTCGACACCTATCAACTCCTCTACGCTCCCGGCGGAATGGTCTTCGGCGCCGGCTATAGCGCCATCAACGCGAACCTCCCGGCCCTCAATTTTCTGACGACCTTGGCCATCTTTGTCGCCCTTCTCTGCCTGGCCCAGATCTTTTACCACGGCTGGAAACTGGTTCTGGTCGGTCTCGGTATGCTGGTCGTGGGCAGCGTCATTGGCCTTGGACTCTATCCCGGCTTCATCCAGCGCTTTCGCGTCGTCCCGAATGAGATCGTTGCCGAGAGCCCCTACATCACCCACAACATCCAGTTTACCCGCCAGGCGTACGGCCTCGACCGGATCGAGGAGCGAGAGTTTCCGGCCGAGGAGACCTTGACCCGGGAGGAGCTGCGGCGCAATGATCTGACGATCAAGAACATCCGGCTTTGGGACCACCGTCCACTGCTGACTACGTACGGCCAGCTCCAGGAGATCCGGACCTACTATAAGTTCATGGACGTCGATAACGACCGGTACCTGATCGACGGCGAGTACCGACAGGTGATGCTCTCGGCCCGGGAGATGTCGTACCAGCATCTGCCCGGTCGGAGTTGGATTAATGAGCATCTGATCTTTACCCACGGCTACGGGGTCGTCTTTGGACCGGTGAACCGGATTACCCCGGAAGGGCTGCCGGAGTTCCTGATCAAGGACATCCCGCCTGTCTCAACCACGCCGATTAAGGTCACGCGCCCGGAGATCTACTTCGGCGAGGTCGCGAACGACTACGTCATCGTCAAGACGCAGGCCCAGGAGCTGGATTACCCATCGGGCGACAAGAATGTCTACAGCACCTATACCGGTGAGGGAGGCGTACCTCTCACGTCGCTCGGGCGAAAGCTGCTGTTCGCCACCCGCTTCGGAACGCTCAAGTTCCTCCTCTCGAAAGACCTGACGTCGGACAGCAGGATCATGTATCACCGGCAGATCTCCGAGCGAGTCAAAAAGGCGGCGCCCTTTTTGACCTTCGATCGGGACGCGTATCTGGTCATCGCTCGGGACGGCCGCCTGTTCTGGATCATCGACGCCTACACGACCTCGGATATGTACCCGTACTCCGAACCGATCCGAGGCGTCGGCAACTATATCCGCAACTCGGTCAAGGCGGTGGTCGACGCCTACAACGGGAGCGTCAGCTTCTACATGGCCGATCCCACCGATCCCGTGATCAAGGCCTACGACCGGGCCTTCCCCGGATTGTTTCAACCGCTCGAAGCCATGCCGGACGACCTGAAGGCCCATCTTCGCTATCCTCAGGGGATGTTCAATGTCCAGGCCAGGCTCTACAGCACCTATCACATGCGGGATCCCCAGGTCTTTTATAACAAAGAAGATCTCTGGAGCATCCCGGCTGAGATGGAGCCGTACTATACGATCATGCGACTTCCGGACGAGACGAAGGAAGAGTTCATCCTCCTCCTGCCGTTCACGCCGAATAAGAAAGACAATATGATTGCCTGGCTCGCGGCCCGCAGCGACCCTCCGCACTACGGCAAGCTGACCGCCTTCAACTTCCCCAAGGCGAAGCTGGTCTACGGCCCGCGACAGATTAACGCCCGCATCGATCAGGATTCCTTTATCTCGCAGCAGCTCTCGCTCTGGAGTCAACGCGGCTCTACCGTGATCCGGGGCAGCATGCTGGCTATTCCCATCGAGCGATCGCTCCTCTACGTCCAGCCGCTCTACCTCGCCGCTGAGAAGGGGTCGCTCCCCGAACTGAAGCGGATCATCGTCGCTCATGGCAATCAGATCGCCATGGAGGAGAACCTGGAGTCTGCTTTGGCTCGAGTCTTTGGCGGTGCGGTGAGGGGATCGGTCGAGGCAAGGATTCCGTCTGGCGCAGGCGCACCCCCAGCGATTGACAGCTCACTCAAGGCGCTGGCGGCCCGCGCCTCCGACCATTTCACGCGAGCGCAGGAACTCCTGCGACAGGGCAACTTCGCCGGCTACGGCGAAGAGGTCAAGCGCCTGGAGTCGGCGCTGAAGGAACTCCGCACGCGCGCCGCCAAGTAGTGCGTAGGTCGGGTTAGCGCAGCGTAACCCGACAATCTGATTCCATCACTCGCGCCCCACGCCCTCGAACTCCATCGCGCCCTGGCCCCAATCCGCTGGATATACCCCAGCTTCAACATACCGGCGAAAGCTGGAATACGGCCACTCCACCACTGAGGACACCAGCCCGTGTTTAACCGGGTTGAAATGCACGTACTCGACGTGCCGGATAACATCGACTTCGTCCCGGAGCGCATGTTCCCAATAACGATGCTGCCATACGGCCTGTTCTTGATTCGCTGTCCGCACACGATTCGGCTCACTGCGTAATGCCGGGTCACAGTGCTTGGTGAACCACGTCTTGATGAGCCGCCAGCGCGTCGTGAAGTCGGCGTCGCCCGGCGGCAGCGTCCAGATGCAATGCAGATGATCGGGCAGCACCACCATTGCGTCCACCTCGAAATGGCGAGTTGCACGGACGGTGCGGAACGCCGTTCGCAAAATGTCAACCGCATCCGCTGACGCCAAGAGCGGTCGCCGTTGCTCCGTGACCACGGTGAAGAAAAACGAGCCGCCCGGAATGAAGGCGCGTCGGTATCGCATTGGCTCCGTCGGGTTACGCTGCGCTAACCCGACCTACTCCCTTGACATATCCGCGGCCAGTGTGGCCCGATTACATATCTCTCCCATTGGGTTCGTTGTCAATAAGAAAGTCAGGTTGGATAATTCGCCTTTACAACCTTTGGCCTGTTCAGTACTCTTTGGTTAGCAAGACTCGCAACCGAGTGGACAGTATGGTGCATCAGGTGTGTCATTCCGAGCTTGACCCGGAATCCAGTACTTTTCTGGATTCCCGCTTTCGCGGGAATGACGTCCTTGGAGGAAGGATGTCATCAGAGATCAGGCGTGCGGCTGTGCTGGGTGCGGGGGTGATGGGGAGCGGGATCGCCGCCCACCTCGCTAATGTCGGGGTCCCGACCTACCTGCTCGACATAATTCCACCGGAGTTGACCGAGGAAGATCAGCGCAAAGGCCTCAGCAGAGAAAGCCCAGCGTTCCGCAATCGGCTCGCCGCGAAAGGTCTTGAAACCGCCATCAAGGCTTCTCCACCCGCCCTCTTCTCGACCAAAGACACCCGCCTGATTACTATCGGGAATATCGAAGATCACATCGGATGGCTGTCGCAGGCCGATTGGATTATCGAGGCTGCGCCTGAGCGGCTTGAGATCAAGCAGGCGCTTTTGACACACGTTGACGCCCACCGCAGGCCGGGCACCCTTATCAGCAGCAACACCTCAGGGATCCCGATCCGGCTGCTGGCCGATGGGCGATCTGTCGACTTCCGACAGCACTTTTTAGGCACACATTTCTTTAATCCCCCGCGGTATATGAGGCTCCTGGAGCTGATCCCAGGCCCCGATACGCTGCCGGAAGTCATGCAGCGGTTAGCCGGCTTCTCGGAACGGACGCTGGGTAAGGGAATCGTCTTCGCCAAGGACACCCCCAACTTCATCGCCAACCGGATTGCCGTCTTCGCTTTCTTCACCGCGATGCGACTCATGATTGATGGCGATTATTCGGTCGAAGAGGTGGATCGCCTCACCGGACCCGCCATCGGCCGCCCGAAGACCGCCACGTTTCGGACCGCCGACCTGGTCGGTCTTGATACGATCACCCATATTGCCGCCAATATCGCGGAGGCTCTTTCTGACCAACAGGAGCGGGCGGCCTATACGATACCGCCTTTCCTTCTGGAACTGGTCAAACGCGGCTGGTTGGGCGAGAAGGCCGGGCAAGGGTTCTACAAGCGAGTCAAGGGGGTCGACGGGAGCGAGATACTCGTTCTCGACTTGAAGACGATGGAGTACCGTCCAAGGCGGCCGGTTGCCCTCCCCTCACTCGACATGACCCACGGCATCGAGGACCCTGTGGAGCGACTTCGAACCCTCGCCTATACCGATGACCGTGCCGGGCACTATGTGTGGCCGATCTTACGCGAGACACTGCTGTACGCCGCTCATCGGATCCCTGAGATCGCCGATGACATCGTCAGCGTAGACCGCGCCATGAAATGGGGCTTTGGCTGGGAACTGGGACCGTTCGAGCTGTGGGACGCGCTGGGGGTCGAGAAGGCGAGCGCCAGGATGGCGCAGGAAGGCAAGGCCATCCCCCCGCTGGTGACGGCGCTGCTTCAGAGCGGCGTACACAGCTTCTATCGTCGGGAGGCGGGGCGGCAGTACGTCTTTGACCTCGGCGCAGCCACACCACTCGAAATCCCGAAGCAACCAGGGACTATTCATCTTCGAACGCTGCACGAGCGGCAGCAGGTGGTCGACCGCAATCCCGGGGCGTCGCTCCTCGACTTGGGCGATGGGGTCGCATGTCTCCAGTTCCACTCCACGAATAATACCGTTGGCCATGATATCCTGCAGATGCTGCGAACCAGCCTGCAGCAGTGCGCTGAGCGGTTTGACGCCCTCGTAATCGGAAACCAGGGACGGCACTTTTGCGTCGGCGCGAACCTGATGCTCATCCTCTTCGAGGCCCAGGAGGACAACTGGGACGACATCGATCTGATGGTACGGACCTTTCAGAACACCAACATGACGCTCAAGCTGTTCGAGAAGCCCGTCGTCGCAGCCCCATTCTCGATGACCCTCGGCGGCGGGTGCGAGATCTGCCTGCATACTGCCAGGGTGCGCGCTGCTGCCGAAACCTACATCGGACTCGTGGAGTCGGGTGTCGGCTTAATCCCGGCCGCCGGCGGCTGCAAAGAGATGATAGTCCGGAGTCTCGAGGGGATCCCGGAGGGTGTAGAAGTGGATCTGCTGCCATTCGTCCGCCACGCCTTTGAGACGATCGCCTTCGCCAAAGTGTCTACCAGTGCGAAGGATGCGCAGCGACTGGGCTATCTGAGACGAAGCGACAGCTTCACAATGAACCAGGATCGCCTGCTGCACGACGCCAAGCAGGTAGCTCTTGGTCTGGTTGCCGAAGGCTATACTCCCCCTCAGCCGAGAGATGACATCACGGTTCTGGGGACGCGCGCTCTCGCCGTAGTCCGGACGCAGTTATATAATATGAAGTGTGGAGGGTACATCAGCGATCACGACGAACTGATTGCCGGAAAGTTAGCCGGCGTCCTGGCCGGCGGTGATGTGACACCCGGCACGATGGTCAGCGAGGCGCACCTTCTGGATCTGGAGCGCGAGGCCTTTCTGAGTCTGTGCGGCGAGCGAAAGTCTCAGGAGCGCATGGCGCATATGCTGAAGACCGGCAAGCCGCTGAGGAACTAAACCCTATCCCCTATACCCTGTCCTTTGGAGTGAGCAGATGCGAGAGGCAGTCATTGTAGCGGCAGCGAGAACGGCGGTGGGCAAGGCGCCGCGCGGGACGCTCTGCGCCACGCCTCCTACGGCAATGGCGGCGGCGGTCATCGCCGACCTGATGAAGCGTACGCCCGTTTTGGCGCCGGAAGAGGTCGAAGATGTCATCATCGGCTGCGCTTTTCCGGAGGCGGAACAGGGCATGAATATGGCGAGGGCGGCGGCGCTGCGGGCGGGGCTGCCGTATACGGTTCCGGGACAGACGGTCAACCGCTTCTGCTCCTCAGGGCTCCAGACTATCGCCATAGCGGCTGAACAGATCATGGCCGGTTTTGCCGACGTGATCATCGCCGGCGGAGCCGAAAGTATGAGCCTGGTTCCAATGAGCGGGCATACCTACGCGCCCGATCCTCACCTCGCTGAGCACTACCCGGCCGTCTACATCTCGATGGGCAACAGCGCCGAACACCTTGTTCGGACGTACAACGTCAGTCGAGAGGAACAGGATGCCTTCGCGCTTCAGAGCCACCTCAAGGCTGCAGCCGCCATCCGAGCCGGACGTTTTAAAGATGAAATCGTCCCGCTCACCGTTGCGAGGAAATCATTCCGGGGGGAGGGCCAGCCGCGCATCGTCACCGAGGAGCTGATTTTCGACACCGACGAGGGAGTTCGATTCGACACCTCCGCCGAGGCGCTGGCCAGGCTGTCGCCCGTCTTCCACAAGCGGGGTACCGTCACCGCCGGCAATTCGTCCCAGACCAGCGACGGCGCGGCCGCGGTGCTGGTCATGTCGGGGGAAAAGGCGCGGCAGTTGAATCTGAAGCCGCTTGCTCGGTTCCGAGCATTCGCCGTCGCGGGTGTGCCGCCGGATCTGATGGGAATCGGACCGGTCGAAGCGATCCCAAAGGCGCTCCGACTCGCAAGCCTTACCCTCGACCAGATTGATCTGATCGAGCTGAACGAGGCGTTTGCCGCTCAGGCGCTTGTCGTCATCCGCGAGGCGAAGCTGCCGATTGAGCGAGTGAATGTGAACGGCGGCGCTGTCGCGCTGGGTCATCCCCTCGGCTGCAGCGGCGCAAAACTGACGGCGGCGCTGCTGTATGAGATGCAGCGTCGAGACGCTCGCTATGGCATGGTGACGATGTGTATCGGCGGGGGGATGGGGGCAGCGGGTATCTTTGAGAGGGTATAGGGTATAGAGGGTCTGGGGTTTGGCAACAACTTCACCGCGCTTTTTTACCCTACACCCTACACCCTAAACCCGGTCTCTTATGGGAGGATCAGATGACAACGGCACACGATGAGTGCGTTGCAGGCGGTAGCTTTCTCATTCGGGACGCGCCCGCACTGGAGGTCTTCACCCCAGAAGATCTGAGCGAGGAACAGCAGATGATGCGAAGGCTGACTCACGAATTCATCGAAGCCGAGGTCAAGCCCCATGCTGAGCGGATCGAGCACCAGGATTGGGATCTCACGCTGACGCTCATCGGGAAAGCGGGAGAGCTGGGGCTGTTGTCGGTAGACATCCCGACCAGGTACGGGGGCCTGGGGCTGGATATGATTACCTCTACAGTCATTGCCGAACAGATGATTGAGGCCGGCTCGTTCGCCATCTCGCTGTTGGACCACTCCGGGATCGGGTCGCTTCCGATCGCCTGGTTCGGCAATGCGGAACAAAAGACCCGCTATCTGCCCCTGCTCGCTACCGGGAAAAAGATCGGCTCCTACGCCCTGACGGAACCGGGCTCCGGATCTGATGCCCTCAGCGCCAAGACCAAGGCAGTTGTCTCGTCCGACGGGACGTTCTACACCTTGAACGGGACGAAACAGTTCATCACCAACGCGGGATTTGCCGATCTGTACATCACGTACGCCAAGGTGGACGGCGAGAAGTTCACCGCATTTATCATCGACAAGGACACACCGGGCGTCACCCTGGGACCGGAAGAAAAAAAGATGGGGATCAAGGGCACCTCCACTCGAAGCGTGGTATTGGAGAATGTCAGGGTCCCGGCGGAGAACCTCCTCTACGAAATCGGGAAGGGCCACAAGGTCGCCTTCGATCTGCTGAACATCGGTCGGTTCAAGCTCGGAGCGGGCTGCGTAGGCGTGTGCAAGTTGGCCCTGCGCGAAGCGGTCAGGTACGCGAAGCAGCGGATACAATTCGGGCAGCCAATCGCCTCGTTCGGCCTCATTCAGAAAAAGTTAGCCGAGATGGCCATTCGGACCTATGTCGCCGAGTCGATAGTCTACCGAACTGCCGGTCTGATCGAGCAGAACCTATCGCGCATCGACCAGAAGGATGAACGGGCGGGACTCGAAACCGCCAAGGGGGTTGAAGAGTACGCCATTGAGTGTTCAATCAATAAGGTCTATGCCTCCGAGGCCCTGGACTACGTGGCTGACGAAACCGTCCAGATTTTCGGCGGCTACGGGTACATCGCAGACTTTCCGGCCGAGCGGATCTACCGAGACGCGAGAATTAACCGACTCTTCGAGGGAACCAACGAAATCAATCGACTGCTGATTCCCGCAACGCTCTTCCGGCGAGCGCTGCAGGGGCGGCTGCCGCTTCTTGCCGCGACTCAGAAGCTGCCGGCTGATCTGTTGACCTATAATAGTAGCCAGGAAGACGGGCCTCCGGGCCCGCTTGACGAGCAGATTCGGCTGCTCCATGCGGCAAAAAAGATCGCGTTGATGGTCTCAGGAGCGGCCGTCCAGAAGTATCGTGAGCGGCTTCAGGATGAGCAGGAGATTCTCGGGGTGCTGAGTGATCTGGCGATTGAGCTGTTCGCCATAGAGAGCGCGCTGCTCCGCGCGCTGAAGTCGGTCGAGCAGCATGGGGAGGGCACAGCGGCGTCCAAAATGGATATCGTCAAGGTCTACGTCAACGACGCCTTCACCCGGATCGAGCTGCTGGCAAGGGAGGGCTTGGCCGCTATGGAAGAAGGGGATACCCTCCGGACCCAGCTCAGCGCCCTGAAGAAATTGACCCGTTACACACCTGCGAACACCACCCGCCTGCGAAGGGCCATTGCCAAACGCTTGATCGACGCTGAAGAGTACCGAGCCTGAAACAAGTTTCAAGTTTCGGGTCTCGGGTCGAGAATAGTCGAAACTCTGAACTCGAGACTCGAAACCTACATTCGGGGGCCGACCCACTCCTCCCCATCCGTCCAGACCTCCTTCTTCCAGATCGGTACGATCTCTTTCAGGCGGTTGATGGCATAGCCGCATGCGGCGAGCGCCGCGTGGCGGTGAGGCGCAGACACGGCAATCGCAACGCTCGCTTCTCCAATCTCAAGACGCCCAACCCGGTGTACCATAGCGATCTGGTCCACCTCCCACTTCCTGTGAATCTCATCGGCTATCTCGCGCATCTTAGGAATCGCCATCTCCCTGTACGCCTCGTATTCCAGATAGCGGACCCGCCGGCCCCGCGTCTGCTCTCGCACCACACCGAGAAACGTCGCCACAGCTCCGGAACTCGATCGTTTCACGACAGAGATAAGCGGCTCCAGTGACAGCGCTTGATCAGTGATTTCAAACATCGACGCCTCCGCTTACAGGGGGGATGAGCGCGATTTCATCCCCCGCTATCAACGTGGTATCAGTGGAGGCATACTCTCGATTCACCGAAAATAAGAGCGATCCCGTCAACACTTGCAATCTCGGATACTGACCGCAAAGCTCGCGTATGAGCTGATTCAGCGTACTTCCCTCCGGTACATCCACAACCAGCTCGGAAGCCCCCACTATCTCGCGAACCGCCGCAAAACATCGGACCCGGACCTTCATCGCAATCTCTCTGCAATTCGGTAGCATCGCTCTACATCGGAATGGTTGCACACTCCGACGGCCTCGAACGCCTCTTCCAGTCGCAAACCGGCCCGATCCAGGGCGGCTTTCTCTTGTAGAATTACCATCTCAACCGTGCGTACGGCGTCGCCTCTCCGCCACACTGACCGCAATTCTATAGGATCCATAGTATGTTAGAGTACATCCTGTACATATCTATAGTATCAATGATTTACTGATATATACTTCATGTATTATCTACACAGTTCAACATCTTTACCGTTCATCAGATACATACTATGATCCCCACTTACTTGTCAATCCGATAGAATTCTAAGTTACCATATACTAATAAAACAACTTGCAGCTTGACCTTTGAGTCTGCTTATGCTAAAAGGTAACAAAACGTCAGATGGCATGAATTCCGTTAGGTGGGGAGGCTTGTCAAGGGTGGCACCAAAACAGCCGAGGACCATGGCGAAATCGTCTCCTGAGGCGATAGGCATGAAGATCCTGGCTGGATCGAATCAAGAGAAGGTACTCGCCTTAGCACAGCTCACGGAGGACCTCCTCGACGAGCTCGGCTATACCGATTATCATCCGAAGCTTTCCGCAGCCCATCTCACTATCGAACTGAAGGCTCGTCATCGTTCCAGCGGTCATCGTCTGCACTGTTATGGGTGTACGCTCGCCCACGAGATTCCTCTACGGGACCTGCAGGGAGCTCATAAACGCTATGCCCTGGCGCGCCGCCGGGACAAGGACCTTGTCGGTATCTTTTTCTCTTTGTCCGGTTTCCATCTGACCGCCAGAACATGGTTTTCTCGTTTGGACGCTCCGGACAGGAGCGACTACCACCTGCTTGGAGTGGATAAGATTTGCGCCCTGCTTCGACGCGCCAAGCTGATCGCCTCCTCCGATCAAATTATCCATGCCATCGAGAGTCGGATCCTCGCGCGATTAGAGGCGGGGCATCTGGTATTCGCTACGGGAAGGTTCTATTGGATTTTCAGAATCGAGACCAAGAGAGGCGCTGCATACGCCGTCCTCGATGCCTATGGGTCGCCGGTCTCCCCGCGCGTGGGCATTTCTTTCAAGCGACTGGACGGCTCCTTGAAAGGGAAGCGCCTTTTGAATCTACAAGCCATGGAAAAGGTTCTTCTTGCCTTAGCGGAGTCGGGACAGAAAAACATCGAGTTTCTGTCGCGCGAGACCAAGGAACCTCTGGATGAACTTCGCGAGGTCCTGCAAGAGCTTCTCGATGAAGGATTCCTCATCGCAGAGCCTGCCGGTCAGCCGCGATGGCGGTGTAATCGCTATTCCGTGAAGCCGGAATTCGACATCTTCCTCCGCCTCGCTCGCCTGTTTCTCGACAGTGCTCAGCGGTTTAAGTTTCTCCGCTCAAACTTTGCCGTCCAAATGTTGGTGGCGGGTCTACGGCCTTATTTGGAGGAGCGCTTTCACTTGAAGCTCTCCGAGGAGGAACGGTCTTGGCTGCCGCGGTTCCTGGCGGTCTCCCCCTCCGCCCTTTCGTATGCCCTGTTTGCGCCCGCGGATGAGTTTATTTCCACATCGGAGGAGTTGGAGCACAGCCATTTGCCCGGTCCGGAAAAGGAGCGGCTCCGCACTCAACACCTCAGCACACTCTACGCCAACCTGCTGCTCCGATACGCGACCGATGCACAGGACAGCCGATTCGACGAGATGCTTCGTCATAAAGGGGTGCGAGGTCACCTCTATCGGATTACAGCGAAAGCCGCAAGTGCCGATGAGCTGTTTTTCTCTATGAAGGGGGAATCATATCTCACGCTTGCCGTACCGTCTGTAGCCGGGGTCGCTGACCAGAAGGCGCTTGGACATCAGGCTGCGGTCAACGGTGAGATGCTCTTGAGTAACGCAAAGGCCCTGATGCATATACAGGAGTTTGACTACGCTATCGAGCTGTTCGACCGCGCGCTCAAAGAGCTGAAGGACCCAGGCAAACTCCTGGAGGCATGGTACTGTAAGGGGTCTTGCCTTTCCAACCAGAAACGTTACGCTGCCGCGATTACCTGTCTGAATGAGGCGCTCCGGTACGATAGCAATTATAAGGAGGCGTGGCTTCATAAGGCCACCTGTCTGAGGGGATTGGGCGACAACAGCGGAGCCGTTCATTGCGCCAGGCGAGCCATCGAGATCGATCCGGCCTATGACGAAGCGCGAGACTTCTTGAGGAGTACGTAAGGCCCCACCCAACTCATCATGCCGGCCAGCGACATGCCGACTACACCTACAAGGAGATCACATGCAGGGACAACCACAGATTATTGAGCTGTTGAACAGCGTGCTCCGGATGGAGCTGACGGGGATTAATCAGTACTTTTTACACTCCAAGATGTGCGACGGTTGGGGGTATCAGGTCCTGGCCAAGGCAATCCTCGAGGAATCGATTGATGAGATGAAACATGCCGACAAGGTTATCGAGCGCATCTTATTCCTTGACGGGCGCCCCAATCTGTCAAACTATGATCGGATTTCAATCGGCAGCAACGTCCGGCAACAGTTGGAGAACGATCTCGCGCTGGAAATGGCCGCGCTCCAACTTCTGAGTTCAGGCCTGAAGCTGTGCATTGAGCTTCAGGACACGGGAAGTCGCGAGTTGTTGGAGCGGATCACTGTCGATGAAGAACGTCATGTCGGATGGATCGAGGCGCAGCTCCACAAGATCGGCGAGCTGGGATATGAGAATTATCTGGCGGAGCAGATCTATGAGAAGAGCTGACGATTCCGCATGGAAGGACGGGAATCGGGTCGGTGCTCTCAGCTAAAATCTGTAGTTCAACTGGGCCGTAATCACATTGACATCACTATCGTAGTTGCCCTGCAACGTTCCCGCTCCGCTCGCGGTGTCTTTGATCGACGCATCCCTGACGAACAGGTGGGCGTAGGCGAAGTCCAGGGAGCTCGCGGCGGAAATCTTGACGTTCGTGCCAAGCGAAAGCCAGACGCGATCCTCATCGGGAACACGAGGGGTCCGGTACTTGTCCTTCACCGGAGTCGGGTCGTAGGCCCAACCGGCGCGTAGCTTCCAGGCGTCGGTAGCCTGATAGTTTACGGCCATTGCAAGGCGGACTGTGTCCCGCCAATTCTCTTTGGTCACGCTGTCCGGCGCGCCATTGCTGAAGCGGATCCGCAGCTCGTCAAAACGACTCCAGTTGGTCCACGTCACATCCCCCAACACGGACCACTTCGGAGTGATCTGGGTGACAGAGCTGATCGATAGCGTTTCAGGTAAGGTCACGCTCGCCTTGGCCGCATTGTTGCTCGTCACCGCCGTAGAGGTCAACGCGGTGAACGGCGCGGGCAATGACGGCTTCCTGTAGGTCGCCGTACCGCTAATGACATGGGTAATCTTGGAACGGTACGCGACACCAACACGCGTGGATGGAACGACTTGGTATAACACACCTAAGCTGTAGCCGAAACCCCAGTCCTCGCCTTCTACCTTGGCCCTACCATCTTTCGTCTGAGGCAGGATCCCCGCCCCGGTACAGGCGGCCGGCCCGAACGCTGAGCCGAAACAGGCTGCGCCGAAATCGATCGCCTTTGTCAGCTCTGCCTTGGCCCACTCTGCAATGAACCCGACGCCAAGCGAAAGCCTGTCGTTCACTTTGAACGCCAGCGCCGGCGTCATGCTGATCGTTATCAGCTCTGATTTAATCGCGTGATAGCGCCCGACCCAGTCGTTGTCATACTCGGTCTTTAACCCGAACGGAGAGTTAAATCCCATGCCAAACTTGAGTCGCGACGTCACATCCATCGCGTAGTACCCGGCCGGCACAAACGCCCAACTCCCCGCGTCGCCGCCGTTGCCACCGGTCAGCGGGATAGATGGAATCGCAGACGTCGACCCGGAGTTGGAAAAGTTCGCCGACGGCCCAAGGGCAGAAGCTGCCATGGAAAGCTGGCGATCTTTCAGACGGGTAAGGCCGGCAGGATTGTAGAAGACCGTGGTCGCGTCCTCAGCAAGCGCAGCGCTCCCGGCCTGGGCGTTACCCACTGCCGCTGCTCCGCTCTCTACAAATAGAGAAAAACCACCGGCCGCGGCAGTACCAGCGGTTATCGCCTGGAACAGGCCGATAACCGCAGCCGTCGATACAGTCCACCAGAGCCGACGTTTACCCATATCGTTTCACAAGGATCACTTACAGTGTGTTATCACTACCCATTCAATAAAACGATATGTTACTATATGGGATACTATCGTATGTTGTCCAGACCTTTTTCATGATTAGCCACAGACGTAAGCGCAAGCCTATCGAATGCGAAAAGCCTGAATCTCGCTTTTTGTGCCCCATCCCAATCTTCCGCTCTTCACAATCAACGCGAGAAGACGACGGCCAAGCCCCTCTCCGAGATCCGCAACCGCGTAATCGGCCAGCACACCATCAGCAACAGGCGCCTGTCGTACCTCATGAAATTGAGTTCCATCCCATTTCAGAACCGTCAAGCCGGCTGTCTTGCTTCCGCTCCACCAGAGCATCGGCCGGCCCTCGGCCTCACGGTCCCGCGCCACGATGATCTGAGGTTTCCCTTCATCTCTTTCCTTGTCGATGAGAATCCGAGGATCAACCCGGTTCTTTGAGACTGTCGCCTCTTCACCTACCTTGTAGCGACTGATAAGCGCTCCGGTTTGTGAGCCGACTTCGAGTGTGCCACCCCCTCTAAAGGTCAACAGCCGCATTGCGCCATCTCCATTGAGGTCGGCAATCGTGAGTTCCAGCAGTGAGAAACCGGACGGGACATCGAGGGCAGGTCCCGCATGGAGGTTCTGCCCGTCCCACGTGTGGTGATGGATCGGTTGTGCGGCACGATCCCCTGGCGTCATCGCCTGGCCAAAGAGCCGAACCGATTTTCCATCTGGCGACAGAGGCCGGAGGACAAGGTCGGGTCTCTCTGAAATCGATCTGAACTTGCCGTTCACCCACTGCAACACGATCGCGCGAACATGACGATCGCGCGACAGGGTCATGATGATCTCAGCCCCGCCATCGCCGGTGACATCCATTGCCTCCAGCGTCGTCACAATGTCCTTGCCGCCTAATGGGTATTCTGCAAGCAATTTGAGGCGGGACCCCTCGAATCGAAATGCCTGAAGCCGATCGGCCCCCGCCGCCAACAGCTCGCTCTTCCCGTCACCATCCAGATCCGCAACACCCATGGCCGTCAGGAATCCATCAATTGCCGGTTCGAGTACTACAGGTTCTGAAGATTCTGCGACTATGGGGGCGATCGGCGCCCTTTTAGATGGTGGAGGGGGAGCGATGGCCGGCGCCCTTGTCTGCGGTGGCGTCATCACGGCTGATCGACCAGTCGAAGGCGGCTGGAGTCCGCGGGACAGCCTGTCGGGAGTCATGGCGCCAAGCTGGACCAGCGCGCTGGCGAGGACAATCGAGTGTCCGGTCAGTGTTGAATAGGCCTGCACATCGAGCGATACGCCATCCGTCGATGGCGTCAAGCGGCTCAGTAGAAGGATCTGAATTTTTCCCTTCTCGGCGAGCTGTGTAAGGATTCCGGGCGTTGCCAACTCTGTCGCTTTGAGTTCCTTATCGGCCGACAACATCGACCGTAACTGTCGCTCGTCAATCAACTCGAAGCGTCCCGTCCGGACCAGGGCCGCCGCCAAATCCTTTGTGATCGATCGCGCACCGACCCCGCCGACCCCTACAGCGTCGACATTCGGAAATGCCACAATCATTCGCGCCATCGAAACCCTGACCCGATCACCTTTCCGAAAGGCGGCCTTCTCGGCCTTTTTGATCACAGTCGTTTCGGCATAGCGTTCGCGGACATGAAGAACGCGAAGCGTTCCGAGATCCTTATCCAACCTTCCAAGAATCTCTCCTGTCAGCGGGTGTTTAAACTCTTCTCCTTCACGGAACACATTCAGCTCCATCCCCTGGACAACCCCATCGGCGGTTCCACGATCAATCAGGACGAGATCCCCCTCAAAACCGATAATCAGACCCGTGACGCGGGCAAAAGCAGCCGCGAGTTGTTCGGCTACAGCCCTGGCGGCTTCCGCAGGTCCACCCTGTCGATCCCGAGCCGAACTCACGCTGCCGCCTCGTACCGGAGGTCGCTCCTCACCCAATGCGGTCCCGGTCGGCGAGGCAATAATCGATAGGGAAGAAAGAAGGACGACAAGGAAGGCGATGCGGGAAGTGAGAACCAACGAAACAGATCGTTTGCAACCCATTGCGATCCTCCTGTGACTAGGCTCTACTGGGTTGCTCAACCAGCTCTATGAGAACACCATGGCATCCCTTGGGGTGTACGAAGGCCACTCTCGTACCGCGGGAGCCCGCTCTGGGAACGCGATCAATGAGAGGGAACCCGGCTGCATGGAGCAGCCCCAGGGTCCCGGAAAGATCCTCGACCTCAAGGCAGATGTGGTGGAGTCCCTCGCCCCGCCTCTCGATAAATGTACTCATCGGGTTATCCGAGTCGATCCCCTGCACCAGTTCGAGGCGGCTCCCCTCAAGCTCAAAGAATGCGACCTTCACACGTTCCTCCGGAAGCGTCTCGATGTCGCTACCATGCTTCCCGAGCAGCGTCTCAAATAGCCTGATTGACGCCTCGACGTCTTTTACCGCAACCGCGATATGCTCGATTCGACGCACCATATAAAAGACAGGGTGTAGGGTTTAGGGTTTAGGGTTTAGGGTTTAGGGTTTAGCGACTGAGGATTGAGGTATTCCTACCGTCCCCTATACCCCATACCCCAGCCCCTCATTATAATGCGACTGATTCACGATGCTCTCCGAACACTCGCCGCAACACAGCGCACATCTCCCCGATGGTGGCGTAGCTCTCTACCGCCTCAACGAAGATCGGCAGGAGGTTCTCGCGTGTTTGCGCCGCTTGATCCAACCGATTGAGGATCCGCTCGACCCTACAGTTATCTCGACTGCGGCGAAGTTGATCCAGCTTCGCCTGTTGTTCCCGTTCAAGTTTGGGATCGACCGTGAAGACAGGAACGTGGACCGGATCCGCAGTCGTCAACTCGTTGACCCCGACCACAACACGCTGCCGTTCTTCAGTCGCCCGTTGCTCCCTGTACGCCGCCTCCTGGATCTCACGCTGGACAAACCCGAGCTCGATCGCACGCAGCATCCCCCCCATCGCATCGATCTTTTCGATATAGGCCGCAGCCTCGCGCTCGATCCGATCGGTCAGCGTCTCCAGATAGTACGAGCCGCCGAGAGGGTCGATGGTATTCGCCACCCCGCTCTCATGGGCGATGATCTGCTGGGTTCTGAGCGCAAGGCGGACCGCGTCTTCGGTAGGAAGTCCCAATGCCTCATCGCGCGAGTTGGTGTGCAACGACTGGGCGCCGCCCAGGACCGCCGCGAGGGCCTGTAGAGCAATGCGAATCAGATTGTTCTCGGCCTGTTGCGCCGTCAGGCTGACGCCGGAGGTCTGCGCGTGAAAGCGCAACATCCATGACCGCGGGTCGCGCGCGTGAAAACGCTGCCGCATAATCGTTGCCCAGAGACGACGGGCCGCCCGGAATTTCGCGACCTCCTCCAGCAGATCATTGTGAGCGTTGAAAAAGAAGGAGAGCGTGGAGGCGACACGATCTGCATCCAGCCCTGCGGCCAGCGCCGCCTCCATATAGGCGATCCCGTCGGCCAGCGTGAAGGCCAACTCCTGGATCGCCGTTGAGCCTGCCTCCCGAATATGATACCCGCTGACACTGATGGCATTCCAACGCGGCAGGTGCTCAGCGCAGTAGGCGAGCGTGTCGATCACCAGGCGCATGGAAGGTCCTGGCGGGAAGATATAGGTCCCCCTGGCGATGTATTCCTTGAGGATATCGTTCTGAATGGTACCTGCGAGCCGTTCGGATCCGATCCCCGCTCGCTTCGCCACGACCACATACATGGCCAGCAGGATGGCAGCGGTGGCATTGATGGTCATGGAGACGCTCACGCGATCGAGCGGAATGCCTCGCAGCAACGTCTCCATATCGGCCAGAGAGTCGATGGCGACACCCACCCTCCCCACCTCGCCGACGGCGATCGGATCATCAGCGTCGTACCCCAATTGGGTGGGCAGATCAAAGGCGACCGACAGCCCCGTCTGGCCCTGCTCAAGCAAAAAGTGAAACCTCCGGTTGGTCTCCTCCGCTGTTCCGTAACCCGCGTACTCCCGCATGGTCCAGAGCCGGCTTCGATACATGGTCGGCCTCACCCCGCGGGTATACGGATATCCGCCCGGAAATCCCAGTCGCTCCAGATAGTCATGATCGGCAAGATCCAGGGGGGTATACACGCGATCGACCTTGATGCCGGAACCCGTTCGACACTCTGTCTTCCGCTCAGGGGTGCGCGTAAGGACAGATGCAAGAACGTTCGACTGCCAGTCATCCAGCTCGCGCGTAAGCTGTGTCAATCGATCTTTCTCATCCATAGTTTGTGCGTTAGGAGGTTCAAGGTTCAAGGTTCAAGGTTCAAGGTTAAGACAACAGCGAGGCGCCCGCCTATGCAGTATTCTTCAGTGAACCTTGAACCTTGAACGTCGAACGTTGAACTCCTCATCATTCTATGATCACCAGGACGTCGCCCCCGCTCACAGCGGTGCCTTCCTGCGCCTTGATCTCTTTGATGATTCCAGGCCTGCAAGCCTTTAACTCGTTTTCCATCTTCATCGCCTCGATGACAATCACTCCTTGGCCCGCACTCACCTCTTGCTCCGGTGAGACGAGCACCGCCACCACCTTACCCGGCATCGGAGCCGTGATCACCTGGCGACCGCTCGCGCCATGGCCTGCCACCCCCGCGCCTCTTCTGGGACGACGCCCCTCCTCCTGGTACTCGATTCGGTACGTTTCGCCCTGCACCCAGACCGTCAGGACCCCGTCCGCCTCCTCGACGACATCGGCCTCATACGAACGGCCCATCACGAGCAGCGAGAGAAGGCTGCCGTCGACAGCGCTGAAATCGACCTCGTAGGTCTTTCCGTCAATCTGAACCGGCACCGGCGATCCCATACCCTTTACCGCAAGCTTGTGCGTTGTGCCCTGTAGTTCCGCAGAGTAGGTCATCGTCGTCGTAACGCATTCTGGCGAGCGGCCAACTTCCATGCGCTATCAACTCGGACGCCCGGCGCGACCGATGAGGGAGCCGCACGCTTCCGTGTATGGAGATAGAGTGCTCCGGCAATCAGCGCGATATCGGCAAAGGCGCCATGCTCAGGCGCAAATCCCTTGGTCAGCCAGCTCTCAAGAAATTCCGTAGTAATTTGACTCGTCACAAACTGCGGAAGGTTCAGCACCTGACGGTGAAACGGGATGTTCGTTTTGACGCCAAGCACGACATACTCGGCCAAGGCGCGCCGCAGCCGTTCTATGGCCTCCCCACGGTCACGACCCCACGCGACTAATTTTGCAATAAGCGGATCGTAGTAGATCGGAACATCGCATCCTTCGTAGATCGCGCTCTCGATCCGCAGGCCAGGCCCGCCGGGTGTGCGCAGCGCCCGGATGCGCCCAGGAGACGGCATAAAGTTGTTGAAGGGATCCTCGGCGTAGATACGGCACTCGATGGCGTGACCGCTCAATCGGATCTCATCCTGCCGTACCGAGAGGGCCTCCCCAGAGGCAATGCGCACCTGCTCTTTCACTAAGTCAAGTCCGGTCACCATTTCCGTGACCGGATGCTCTACCTGCAATCGCGTGTTCATCTCCAGGAAATAGAAGTTCTTCGCTGAATCGACCAGGAACTCCATTGTCCCGGCATTCGTGTAGCCTACGGCCCGGGCTAACCTGACCGCGGCCTCTCCCATACGATGCCTCAGTTCAAGGTCGACAAAGGGTGACGGCGCCTCCTCGATCACCTTCTGGTGACGCCGCTGCAGCGAGCATTCGCGCTCCCCCAGATAGACAACATTACCCCGCGCATCGGCCATGATCTGTATCTCGATGTGTCGAGCGCCGCCCAGATACCGCTCCACATAGATGGCCGCATCGCCGAACGCCGCAGACGCCTCAGAGCGGGTGGCGCGGATAGCCCCAGGGAGCATCGCCTCGGTGGAGACGATCCGCATCCCTTTTCCGCCCCCCCCGGCCGAGGCCTTGATCACAACCGGCAGGCCGATCTCTCGGACGGCCTCAAGCACCTCCCGATCGGTGAGGTCTCGGGTCGTGCCCGGGACGACAGGGACACCGGCCTGGCTCGCCAGGCGCCGACCGGCGGTCTTGCCGCCCATCGCGCGGATCGCGCGGGAGGACGGACCGATAAACACCAACCCCTCTTCCTCGCATCGCATGGCGAATTCGGCATTTTCCGACAGAAAACCATAGCCCGGATGTATGGCTCTCGCTCCGGCCAGCTTCGCAGTCTCGAGAATCCGATCAATCTTGAGATAGCTCTGGGGGGAAGGGGCCGGTCCGATCAGGTACGCCTCGTCGGCCAGCCTGACATGCAGCGCGGCGCGGTCGGCCTCCGAGTAGACGGCGACTGTGCCGATCCCCATCTCGCGGCAGGCGCGGATCACTCGAACGGCAATCTCTCCGCGATTCGCAATCAGGATTTTATCGAACATGTGAATCAGCCGTCAGCGATCAGCATTCAGCAGCCAGCCAAGAGCTAAAAGCTGACCGCTGAAGGCTGCCTGTCTACAGTGGGATGTTCCCGTGCTTCTTTGGCGGGTTCATATCGCGCTTCGTCCCGAGCGCCCTGAGCGCCCTGATCAGTTTCGGACGGGTCTCTTTCGGCTCGATCACTTCATCGATATACCCGCGCTCGGCGGCAATATACGGATTGGCAAACTTGTCCCGGAACTCCGCCACCTTTTCCGCGCGATAGGATGCGACATCAACCTCTTCCGCAATCTTTCGCTTATACAGGATGTTGACCGCCCCCTCGGGTCCCATCACCGCGATCTCCGCCGTCGGATAGGCGAAGTTGATATCGGCCCGCATATGCTTGCTGCCCATCACGCAATAGGCGCCGCCGTAGGCCTTTCGCACGATGATGGTGATCTTCGGCACGGTGGCCTCCCCATAGGCGTACAACAGCTTCGCCCCGTGCTTGATGATGCCGCCGTGTTCCTGGGCCGTACCCGGAAGATAGCCGGGAACGTCTTCCAGGGTGATAATGGGAATATTGAACGCATCGCAAAAGCGAATGAAACGGGCCGCCTTGACGGAGGAGCCGATATCCAGACATCCGGCCAACACGGCCGGCTGATTCGCGACAAATCCGACCGACTGTCCATCCAGACGCCCAAAGCCCACCACCATATTCTGGGCGAAGTGTTCCTGCACCTCAAGAAACTCGCGGTCGTCCACTACCATGCCGATCAACTCCTTGATATTGTACGGTCTGTTGGAGCTGTCCGGGACGAGGGCGTTCAGCGCATCCTCTTGCCGATCCGGATCGTCCCTGGACTCACAGCGAGGCGGATCCTCCAGATTGTTTTGAGGCAGGTACGAGAGGAGTTCCTTAATCGAGGCCAGACACTCCTGCTCTGAATCGACGGCAAAGTGGGCAACGCCCGACGTGGCATTATGGGTCATCGCGCCGCCCAGTCCCTCGAAGTCTACCTCCTCGTGGAGGACCGTCTTGATCACGTCAGGTCCTGTCACGAACATGTGGCTGGTATGCCGGACCATGAGGATAAAGTCCATCAGGGCCGGCGAATAGACGGCGCCGCCCGCGCATGGCCCCATGATGGCTGCGATCTGCGGGATCACTCCAGACGCTAACGTGTTCCGGAGGAAGATATCGGCATATCCGGCCAACGAGACGACCCCCTCCTGGATTCTCGCCCCGCCAGAATCGTTGAGGCCGATGATCGGCGCGCCCATTTTTACGGCCAGATCCATCACCTTGCAGATCTTGGCGGCGTGGGCCGCACCGAGGCTGCCTCCGAACACGGTGAAATCCTGAGCAAAGAGGTAGACCTGTCGCCCGTCAATCGTCCCGTATCCGATGACAACGCCGTCGCCGGGGATCCGTTGCTGGTCCATGTCGAAGTCGTGGCACTGATGGGCGACGAAGGCATCCAGCTCGGTAAAGCTCCCCGGATCGAGGAGCAGGTCGATCCGTTCGCGCGCCGTCAGCTTGCCGGACTGGTGATGCCGTTCAACACGCTCGTGTCCGCCGCCCTGGAGCGAGGTGTCGCGTCGACGGCGCAGCTCTTCCAGTTTGTCCTTGTGGTGTTCATTCGCCATCCTACTCTCCCCTTCAGCCTACAGATCTTCAAAATGCGCAAGGCGTTTGAATACCTTATATCTCGCCTCGATCTCCGGATATGTCAGCCGTCGCAAGCGATCGAGCGAAAATGCCTCAACGTTGAATGAGGCCATCACCGATCCCATGACAATCGCCTTTCGGATGTTGGCCTCCTCAAAATTCATCGTATTGGCCAGATATCCGATGAAGCCGCCCGCAAAGCAATCGCCCGCGCCTGTCGGGTCAAACACCGAATCGAGCGGGAGCGCAGGCGCGGCAAACCACCTGCCCTTTCTGACCATCAGCGCGCCGTACTCGCCTCGCTTGATGGCCAGTGAGGTCGGCCCCCAGCCCAGGACCTTCTGGGCGGCCCGGACGAGATTCGGCTCATCGGCAAGTTGACGGGTTTCGGCGTCGTTAATCAGCAGGATATCCACCGATTTCAGCGTTTCCCGCAACGCCTCCGGTTTCCCATTGATCCAGTAATTCATCGTGTCGGCGGCAACCAGCTTCGGTGAGCGCACCTGACCGAGCACCTCCCGTTGCAGATCGGGATCGATATTGGCCAGGAAGACCAGGTCGCTCTCCCTGTACGCGTCCGGAATCTCAGGCTGAAACGCCGCAAAGACATTGAGCTGTGTCTCCAGCGTCTTCGCGTCGTTCAGATCGAACCCATACTCTCCGGTCCACCGGAAGGTGCGCCCAGGCACCCGCACCAGCCCCTCGAGGTCAATCGACCGGCTTTTCAGAAATGACAGGTGTTCTTCCGGAAAGTCTTCCCCCACCACCGCGACGACGCGAACGTCGGCAAAGAAGCTGGCCGCCACCGAGAAGTAGGTGGCCGATCCCCCCAGCGCCTCTTTCGCGGTGCCGAATGGCGTACGAACGGAATCAAGCGCAACCGAACCCACAACCAGGATACTCATGTCTGCTCCGCAAGGTTCCAGGTGAAAAACAGTTCGGGGTTCAAGGTTCAAGGTTCAAGGTTCAAGGTTGAGAACTCAATGACGAAAAACGTTGAACGTTGAACTTTGAACATCTTTTTACTACAGATACTTCCCGATAATCGGCCCCAACCGCTCCCGAACATCCACCGGGATCGCCTCGTGTGCTGTGATGATCGCATCCCGCATAGCGCTCCCGCATAGACAGCCGTCTCTGGCGGTCGGAAACGACGACACCGTCGCCCTGATGATGGCCTTAGCGGTCTCGGCATTCTGTTTCAGAATTGCCACCACCGCCTCCACGGATACATCCTGCTCTGTCTCATGCCACACATCATAATCGGTCACCAACGCCAGCGTCGCATAGCAGATCTCGGCCTCTCGACAGAGCTTTGCCTCCTGGAGATTGGTCATCCCGATCACATCGACGCCCCAGCTTCGATAAATCCGCGACTCGGCCCTGGTCGAGAACTGCGGCCCCTCGATGCACAGATACGTGCCGCCATGATGTATCCGGGCGCCTACCGATTGTCCGGCAGCAAACAGTGACTTTCCCAGGGCCGGACAGGTCGGATCGGCAAGACTGACGTGAGCGACGAGACCGCCTCCGAAGAAGGTGCTGACCCGCCCTTTCGTTCGATCAAAGAACTGGTCCGGAATGACGATGTCCAGAGGCGGCAGATCCTCGCGCATGCTGCCGACCGCCGAGGCCGAAATCACCCACTCCGCGCCCAGGACCTTGAATCCGAAGATGTTCGCCCGAAAATTCAACTCGGACGGCATCAGCCGATGGCCGCGTCCGTGCCGTGCGAGAAACGCCACCCGTCGTCCTGCCAGTGATCCAGTAATGTAAGCATCCGACGGCGCTCCAAAGGGGGTTTCGACACGACGCTCTTCAACCCCTTCGAGTCCCTCCATTCCGTACAATCCGCTTCCGCCGATGATGCCGATGAGTCCCTGGGTCATCTCCCCTCCCACAAACAGGGCATAGGGTCTAGGGTGCAGGGTTTAGGGTTTAAACGAAAACCGTTGCCTTGCCAGCCCCTGCCCCCTGCTCCGTACCCCATACCCTACACCCGACACCCTATTTTTGCACCCTACCTGTCAGGCGACCAACGGTCTCTCGTTCGGTAGCCGCCGTGATGGTCAGATCAATCATGCGGCCGATAGACCCCTCAGCGTTTTCAAGCCGTACCGTCATATAGTTGTCGGTCAGCGCCTCGAGTCGCCCGGTTCGCGCATCTCGCCCTTCCAGGACAACCGCCGAGAATGACTGCCCCACCTGTGTCTGTCGAAACCGCTGCCACTTTACGTCGCTGAGCGCTCGGAGGGCCGCGCTTCTCGTCGCCCTCACATCCTTGGGAATCTGGTTCGGCATTGACGCCGCAACGGTTCCCTTCCGCTGTGAGTAGTTGAACACGTGCAGATACGCAATCGGCAAACGGTCGAGCAGCCGGTAGGTCTGTTCAAATTCTTCTTCGCCCTCGCCCGGAAAACCGACAATGACATCGGTCCCGATCGCGATCCCCGGGACTGCCTCCACAAGTTGCTCCACCAGCCGTCGAAAATCGTCTGCGGTGTGCGGTCGTCGCATGCGCTTGAGGACGGCCTCATCACCGCTCTGTACCGGCAGGTGCAGGTGCCGGCACAAGTTTCCATAGCGGCCAAAGCAGTCGATCAACTCTTCCCCGACCTCGTGCGGATCGAGGGAACTCAGGCGCAGCCGCGCCGGCGCCGCCGCCTCCAGCATCTCCGCCACCAATCCGGCGATTGACCTGCCGATCGGCAGGTCGCGCCCATACGTCCCCAAGTGAGTTCCCGTCAGGACCACCTCCGGATATCCGGCCTCGACGAGCGCCTGCAGCTCGCGCAGTGCCGACTCAGTCGACTGGCTCCGGTTCGGCCCGCGGGTCTCCGGAACAATACAGAAGGTGCAGCGATAGCCGCATCCATCCTGAACCTTGAGGAGCGCCCGGCTCCGGGCCGCAGCGACCGGTGTCGGCAACGGCGCAAAGCGGCGTGACTGCTGAATGTCCGATACGGCGATGAGCGGCGGCGCCTGCTCGCGCAGACCCGCGATCAGCTCAGCCAGTTGCGCCTTCTCGCCGTTGCCTGCAACCAATGCGACGCCGGAGATTGCCGCAATCTCTTCAGCGCCGACCTGCGCATAGCAGCCGGTGACCACCACCCGGGCCGAGGGATTACGGCGAATCGCCCGCCGGACCGCCTGTCGCGAGTCGGCGTCGGCTTCATTCGTGACGCTACAGGTGTTGATGATGAACAGATCGGCCGCGTCGTCGGGGCCAACCGCCGTGTAGCCGTCCTGTCGCAGCGACTCCTGGAGCGCATCGCTCTCGTACTGATTCTGGCGGCACCCCAACGTCTTAATCGCGACGCGCATACGTCCCTTCAATCTCCATAAGCCGCGCTTCGAGCAGTGGGAGGTTCAGGACATCCTCTCTGTTGTAGGTGAGGAGGACCTGCAGCGCCTCCTTGTCACCGCCATCCTCGTATCTGGACCACAACCGCATCGCCTCCATGCCATCGATCCCTTTCGACCGGCGCGGGATACCGAGTTGCTCTTCCACTCGTTTCAGCCCACCGAACAGGCCATGCCGCCAACATGTGTACATCAGATCATGGGATTGGAATGCCGCACACAGGTCAAGGCTCAATCGGCGGCGGATCATCGGGAGATCGAAGCGGCTGCCGTTATATGTACAAATCGTCTCCACGCCCTCAAGCGCCTGCCAGACTGTCACGTCGCTGATGTGTGGGTCAACCAACTGTATCAGGCCACGGTCGGTCGCATACAGGCCCACCACCGTGATGGCGCCTTCAAACGAGGTTTCGATATCCAGGTAGGCCTTCATCGGTCCTTCAGCTTATCACAGGTCGAAGAAATTTCAATTCAAAAGCATCAGACGGAGCGGTTTGGGTAGCGCGCCCTTTAAGGCTGTGCTATTGTGAACCCCGCATCAGCAGTCAGCTTTCAGCTCAAACGAAGGACGTGACAAATCATCCGCAGATGCCAAGCGAGCGTTCGAATACAACAATCGGTTTTTCACAATTTTGCTGACCGCTGATGGCTGTCAGCTAAGGGCTTTTCTCATATGCGTATCGGAATCATTGGACTGCCGGCCTCAGGTAAGAGCACTGTCTACCAACTGCTGACCCACGGGCAGCCAAGCCATCAGGTGGGTCAGTTGGGGGAGGCTTCCATCGCCGTCGTCAAGGTTCCCGATCCCCGACTCGAGCGCTTAGCGCTCATGTTTAACCCAAAAAAGGTTACCCCGGCCAGCGTCGAGCTCGCCGACTTCGCCCCCCTCGTGAAAGAATCGGGTAAACCCGCAAGCCCTGGTGGACAGCTCCTCCCTCAGATGCGACAGAGCACCGCGCTCCTCATGGTCGTTCGGGCCTTCCAGGACGAGCGGGTCCCCCACATCGAGGGGCGGGTCGACCCGGTCAAGGATGCGGCGTCGCTGTGGACCGAGTTGGTCTTAGCCGATCTTGATGTCGTGGAGAAGCGGATCGCCAGGATCGAAGAGGCCATGCGAAAAGGGAAAAAGGGCGAAAGTCATCAGGAATTGGCCCTCTTGAAGCGTTGTTACGCTGCGCTACAGGAGGAACAGCCGCTGCGCGGGATGTCGTTAACTGCTGAGGAGGAGCGCCTGCTTCGCGGCTTTCAGTTTCTGACGGCGAAGCCGAGCCTGCTGGTGGTCAATACCGATGAAGGGGCCGGAGGCGAACTTGGGAGCCTTGCGCCCATACCGGCACTGGGAGCCTCCCAGCCTGCCTCAATGGCCATCTCGGCCAAACTGGAATTGGAGCTGGCGGACCTGCCTCCCGATGAAGCGAGCGCCTTTTGCGCCGAACTCGGCGTCGGGGCGTCTGCGGCGCCTCGGCTGCGCCAGGCCTGCTATGACCTGCTGGGCGTGATGACCTTCTTTACGGTGGGAAGCGACGAGGTGAGAGCCTGGACGATCCCCCTTCACGCTACGGCCCTACAAGCGGCGGGGGCAATCCACAGCGATCTCGCGCAGGGCTTCATCAGAGCAGAAGTAGTGGCCTACGAGGCGCTCATCCGCTGTGGGTCGCTGGCGGCCACACGACACGACGGGTCGCTACGGCTCGAGGGAAAAGACTACCTCGTGGCCGATGGCGATATCATGAACATCCGATTCAACATCTGATCCACAGGCTGTGCGTGCAGGCATAACGCTTCGCGCGCATCAGACGAGCCACGTTACGATCCACACCAAGCCGATAAGCCGTCGTCTGGAGGCGCGGGACCAGGTCTGGCCGCCCGCTTTCAGCTTCATGACGATCAGGTCGATAACATCAATGACCGGAATGGCCGTGCCGCCAATCAGAATCAAAGGCGCCCGTTCGAGCATCTGCACCTGCCTCCGGTACCGCGGCGCGATCCAATCGACGTGGATCCCCCCAGGATAGACCGCGCGTAGGCATCGAGCAATCGGTCCCGCGGCGATAGGGAAGTGCTCGGACCCGGGTGAATCTCGCGCATCGCCAGAACGAACTGCTCCAGCGTCGAAGCCTCCGCGGAGACAGTACCAGAGAGGGAGCAGAGAAACGGAGGCTCCAGCATGCTCCGATAAGTTCGGTACCCATCAGTCGAACTGATTTCGGCACCATGAAGTGACCGCGCAGCTATGAACCTAGAGGGAGGGTGATGACGCCATGCTTGTCCGAAGTTGCCTCATGGGAGCACTCGTGGGGATGTCCGGAGGATTCATTGTCGGCCTCATCAGCGCATTTGTTCTCGGATCGATTGGGTTTATGTTATCTGAGGAAGGGACAGAGCCGGCGGTCGATATCTTGAGCTGGGACTTGCTGCTTTCGATTCCTACCGGCACGATCATTGGCATCGTGGTCGCGATTCGCAAACACAAGCGACGTCAGGCTACCGAAGCGCAGGAGGAAGAGGAGGCTCAATCGCGCCGCTAGGGGCCGGATACAGCAGACCGACACCGCCGCCAACATCAGTCGCGGTCGGGGTATCGTGACGAGATGATCGGTTAGTACGATCGACTCCCCCTTGGGATCGGCTGTGGCGTGGTCGGCGTCGCGCTATTGACCGTTACCGTCGCGCTCGCCTCAGGTCCGACTTCTTGGTGGCGCGTATTCGCACCGACGATCCTGACGATGTGCGGGCCGTTTTGGAGACCCGTGATCTCCATCGCCGTTCCAAACGGCGGCCCCGGGTTACGCCCGTCCAGGTAGAGATGAATGTGGTTGATATCCCCCGCCTTCTGGAACTCCCACTGGATCAACAGGTTGGGACCTGTAGCCTCCCCATCCTTCGGCGACAGGAGTTTGACCGTGGCCTGCTGCGCCCAGCCGACCGAGAGCCCCGCGACGAACACAACCGCTAATCCAGTCATCATCGACATCATCGACTTTCCCATGTGATATCTCCTTCCGCAAGGTGCTGGAGCCGACTGTTGCCTGGACAGGCCCGCCTCCACTACAGTACTATGCAAATCCTGCCCGCAGATCAATTCGGATCGCCGAAAGTGACAGCCCAACGGTAGCAACTCGGCAGACTCAGCCGAAAGGCGGCTATGTACGCAGTTGATTTTCCATGGAGCCGGCGGGGGGACTCGAACCCTCGACCTGCTGATTACGAATCAGCTGCTCTACCAACTGAGCTACGCCGGCACGAGAAAGTCATTACTATAGCCAAGGGGCTCAGAGCTGTCAAGCTGCAGAGATGGTGGGATCTGCGCCGCTCTTACGCCGACGGACGGTTGCGATCTCGCGGGGACTCCGCAGGCGTGTCAGACTTTTCAGATCCGCGCCCTCGAAGGCCAACAGCTTCGCCTTCATAGAAGGGCCGCCTCCGGAATACTCCCCGAGATGACCATCGCTCCTGATCACCCGGTGACACGGGATCAACCACGGGACCGGGTTCTTGGCCAATGCCGTCCCAACCGCGCGCGCTGCCCGCTCTGCGCCGATCGCCTGGGCGACCCATCGGTACGAGCGCACCTGGCCGACGGGGATGGTCCGAACCTTTTGCAGCACCCTCCGTTGGAACGGTGTGAGACAAGACAGATCAATTCGGCCGGAAAAGCGCCGCCGCCCTGCCAGACAGTCCAGCACCTGTTTGGCCATCTCGTCCGGCAGGCAACGATCAGGTATCGGTCGGATGCCGAACATCGTCGCGCACGCCCGCTCAAAGCTCCGGCGATCGGACCTGAGGGCGACATAGCAGACCGCCTTGCCACGATAGGCCATGTAGAGCCGTCCAAGCGGGGTTGACACCTGGGCGTACCGCAAAGGGTGCGGAGTACGGGGTGCGGGGTGCGGACACGCAGATCGATTAGTGACCGCCATACCAGTCCTCCTGTGAAGATAACGCCAGGTACCGCTGCAGCTTTTCTACAAAGGGAGCGCTCAACCGCGCCAGCTCCATCTGTCTGAAGAGCAGAGGTAGGCTCTCGACAGACAGCCGGACCCATCCGTCTGCGGCACTATTCAGGTGAGTCTTCCGATCGGAGTGGCTCATACTGATCCAGAGCTGACCATGTTCGCCGAAACGGATCTCCGCCCCTTCAGGCTCGGCCGCCAACGTAATCGCCTCCCGGAGCGCATCGCGAGCAATGGATTGTATATCAGGCTCGCGTCGATCGACCGAGGTCCGGACCTCCATCGATCGCCCATCACCCACAGCGGGCGCGTATGCCGTACCGGTCGCGTCGGAGTGATCGGTCCAGAGCGGGCAGATATTCTGGTAGACGCACCAGTGACACAGGCGGCTCTTAATCGGCGTAAACTCGGTATCGGCTTCAATCCGGTCGATCACGGCGATGGTCGAACGTTTCAGCCCGTCAAGCGCCTTGGGTGATCGCTTTGAGCGGAGCTCTCTTCCGAAGGCCAGATAGTGCCAGACCAGGTCGATCTCTTTGGCGTCGGGCCATCTCTCCTCCACCGCAAGCTGATAGAGAGCCAGTTGCCGATCGACGTCGAGATCCCCCTGGCTCGGCAGACGACCGGACGTCTTATAGTCATGGATCTCATAGCGCCCAGATCCGACACAGACAAGACGGTCGATGTAGCCTTGAATCTTGTAGCAGCCATCGGGATCAAGAGATGTCGCCACCTGACATTCCAATCCCAGCACCTCTCCGTGATTGAACGGCTGATGCGCCTGATAGTAGTTCACCAGACAACGCTCGCCGAACTCCTTATAATGATCGATGGAGCGGTCCTGCTTGACAATCTTCACCTGGTTGTGCCAGCACTCCCCCCACTGCCGATGATAGTCCTTTAACAGATCCGACAGGCTTGGTCCGCCGCCACGCTGCACCGTGTGATACAAAACGCTCAACGCCTCATGGACCCGCGAACCAAGATACGCCTCGATCGATTCCTCCGTTCTGGGGATTCGATCGATGTAGCGGTACCGGAATTGAAGCGGGCAGGATTCGTACGTGGAGAGCCGAGAAGCAGAGTAGACCGGCCTTACGCTCTGCCGACGAATCGGCGTGTCGCCGGACTCAGGCATTGCCCGTGGCGCGGAGAAACGCAGCAAGAGAACGGCACTGTGTATAGCGATTCGTTTTGCGCTCCTCGCCGATACTGCTGGAGGTGCGACCGGCGGCGTAGTTGTGGCCGGGCAGGACGACGGTCGTGTCGTCCAGCCTCATCACTCTATTGATCAGCGAATCGTACATCTGCTCAGGACTGCTGCCCGGAAGATCGACTCGGCCGCACGAACCGATGAACAGCGTATCGCCTGTGATCAGACGATCCCGGATCAGAAAACATTGCGATCCCGGCGTGTGGCCTGGGGTATGGATCATCGTCACGGCAACATCGCCCACGTTCAGGGTATCCCCATGGTCGACTTGCCTGATATTCGAGCCGGCAAGCGGCGTCAGGTGGTCGGCCTCCGCCTTATGCACTACGACCTGGGCATCAATCCGATCGAGCAGCTCCGCGACTCCCTGGATCTGCAGATTGAACAGCTTACCCCCTACATGATCAGGATGAGTGTGGGTGACCAGGATGTGGGTGAGTCGCATTCCATCGGCTTCAGCAAGCTCTACGATCCTATCGATCTCCCAGGCGGGATCGATGACCGCAGCCTCCTTCGTCCTGGTCGAACCGATCAGATAGACATAGTTGGCCATGTCGCCCAATTCCACTTGCCTCAGATAGAGAGTATGGCTCATCTCACCCTCATAGCGTCCTATTGGATCGAACGACCGCCATCCACCACCACGACTTGACCGGTGATGAAATCCGAGCCTTCCACAAGGAAGAGGACGGTCTGGGCGATATCGGCCGGGTCACCGATCCGTTTGAGCGGCGTGCGCCTGATAATCGACTCCCGCTCCTGCTCGCTATACTCCTCTGCCAACAACACCGTACCGGGCACGACCGCGTTCACCTGGACCTCCGGCGCCAGCGCCTTCGCCAGCCCCTGGGTCACGGTGATCACCATCCCCTTGGAAACCGAATACGGTAAGAAGTCGGCCCACGGCGTGATCCCCGCGACATCGGCAACATTGATGATCTTCCCCATCCCCTGCCGGCGCATCAGCAGGCCCAGTCGTCTGGCCAGGAAGAACGGTCCCGTCAGGTTCACGCGCAGGAACTGGTCCCAGTCCTGCATCGTAAGCTGATCGAGCGCCGTCCTGCGAAAGATTGCGGCGCTGTTCACCAGAACATCGATCTTCCCATATGCCTTCACCGCGCGGTCGGCCAGCGCCTCGACCTGATCCGGTTCCGCAAGGTCAGCCTGAATAGCGGACGCGCGCCGGCCAAGACGCTCTACAGCCTCCACCGTCTGCCTGGCCTCGGATGCGCTGCTGTTGTAGTGGATGACCACATCCGCGCCCCGACCGGCCAACGCCAAGGCGATCGCCCGGCCCACGCGCCTGGCCGCCCCAGTCACTAACGCCGTTCGCCCGTGAAGCTCCATCCCCCCGCTCAATTCACGTCAGTCTCGCGCCACAACGGTCGCATACGTCGCCATGATACGCCTGATTAGAATTACCTATCCGATTCGAGCCTATGATACTGTTCTGACCGGATACTGCCAAGCCCTATCTCCTGCCAGGTTAAAACATGGCGATACCTCCCGACGTCGTCGGCAAACACAAAGGGCTCCCCCGCATCATGCCGAGGAGCCCTCTTGTTTTTCCGAAGAGGCCGCTGACTACCGTGTCCTACCCCACCTTTGGTAGAGCGGTCCCGCACTTCTCGCAGACCTTCATCATGCGACCGCGAGGATTAAAGACCATACTCCAGATCAGATCGCCGCCGCACTGGCACTGCCCGGCCGTCTTCTTGATCTGGTTTTTTGTACGGCTGGCAAGCTTTGCGCCTTGTGGTTTCTCTGCCATGTCGACTTCTCCCTCCTTTCACACACAAGCAACAGTACCATCCCTGTTCCGGTCCCACACACGCGTGCCGGCTGCGCGCCGCGACGCGATGCGCCCAACAGGCCGGGTACCCATACGTAGCCCGTGAAAGCCAATTGCGCTCATTCTATTGGCGGTACCCAAGACAGAACTTGGTGAGCTTGCGGCTTCGGTGGGCCATGGTAGCCTGAAAGGGCATTGTACGTATTGTCACGCACTTGTCAAGACAAATTTCCTACCCGTCTTCTCGTTATTCCGGCGCCCTATGGATTTCCCACGAGTAGCCCTCTCCAAGATCGCCGTCGTCCGGAATCATTCGATACCCGAAGTTGTGCGCTGTCAATATCGTGTTGAGCTCGTCGACGAATTCCGTTCCTCCGTGATCACGAGCCAAGTCGCGAAGAAAATCCAAGAATTTGTACAACTTCTTTCTGATGACTCGTTCCAACATGGAGTTCAGATCATTAACCAGCCAATCCCACCCCACATTTTGAGTCGGTTCGCACGGGACGCGAGACGCGATGTCGTTGCAGATCGTCTGAAGATGCCGAGCGGAACACGCTACCTGGAGAATAAGACCCTTGACGGGCGCGACCACGGCGGGCGGAACCCTCGTATAGTACAACGGGCCGTCTTGATAGGTCTCGTAGTCCGGATGGTCATCACGAAAAGCCATCAGTTCCGCTCCTGGTTCGTTGTCATCTATTCAGGCGACATGTGATGTAGGCTCATCGGTCAACCGGTGGCTACCTGCTCAACGCCGTTGCTACAGTGGCACCCTGTCCAGCACCATCAGCAGGAGCAAGGCCGGAAGGTAGACAAGCGACGCGAGGACCAGCCGCCTGGCGTCTGTCGCGGTCCGGCGCCTGACAAGCGCAATCCCGCAACCCAGCATACCGATCCCCAACGCCAGCGCGCCCAGGCAATAGAGTGCCCCGGCAAATCCGATCAGGGTCGGCAATAGACTGACGGCGAGCAGGACGAGACAGTCGCAAATGATCCGCCATTTCGTCATGTGATCGTCCGGGTCGATCTCCGGCAGGAGTCGGATTCCGGCTCGCGCAAAGTCCTCCCGATACTGCATGGCGATGGCCAGCGTATGCGGAAGCTGCCACACATACAGGATGGCAAACAGCACCCAGGCTTCGATGTCGAACCGTCCCGTGGCTGCCGCCCAGCCGATCACCGGCGGCAGCGCCCCTGGCACCGCTCCGACAATCAGACACCATGCGGTCTTGCGCTTCATTGGCGTATACAGCAACAGATAGCTTCCTGCCGTTACCGCCGCCGCGAGACCGCTTACGACATTGACCGCAATGGCCAGGTACAGCAGGCCAGAGACGACGAGCACCACCCCAAACAGGAGCACCTCTACAGGCTGTAGCCGACCGGACGGCAACGGCCGGAGCAGCGTGCGCGCCATTCGCGCATCCAGATCACGCTCCAGGAACTGATTCAGCGCAAGCGTTCCGCCCGCTGCGAGCGCCGTCCCGGCAAGGACCTGCAGCAGCACCACATAGTCCGGCGTACTGCGAACGCCCAGGTAAAAACCAGCAAGTATGGTGAGAAGGACCATCAGCAGGATACGCGGCTTCATCAGGGACACAAAATCCGCTGCTCGCCTGGATGCGCGCGTGACCTCGGCGCCCAATGTGTGAGATGTGGGCATCATGCGCGCACCCGCTCGCCGAGCAATCCTTGGCTGACGACGGCTTGTCGCGACGTCAGCAGTCGATAGACTCGCAGCGTCAACACCATACAGATGCCCAGCATCAGTGCCCCGGTGATCCTGTGAACGGTCGGAAGCGCCAGCCGGGTCACGGTCGAAAAAGGGATGTCGAGCGAGGTAAAGCGATTCACATACGACCCGAGACCCAGCAGAAGCTGTAATCCCACCACACCGACCAGAAGAGTGACAGGCCGCGTGAGCGTCACGTGATTCGAGTAATGCTTGAGAATCCGTGTCGCCAGTCGCCAGACGTGGATGGTCACGAGGGCAGCAGACAACAGATGGATTACGGTCCAGTCGCCGATATGTGTCAGCATCCCCCCAAAGAAGATCTGAAAGTATACCAAACCGGTTGTCAGAAGACAGAAACGCGGGATCGCTCCACCATCGGTCATCATGATCTCTCCCGGCCTCTGTTTCCACTCAGCGGAGGTCAACACGACGACGCTCACGATCAGGGCAAAAAAGGCTTGAGCCAGCAGACCATGGATGAGCGCAAGTTCGCTTCCGGTCGGCGTCAGTATCACTCGCAGGCCGCCAAGTACGCCCTGAATGATCACCGCGCCAACGGCGACTACCCCCAACCATCGAACCGATCCTCCCGGCTCTTTCAGCCAGAGTACACACGCTAATGCGACCGTGAGCAGGCCCACGAGCGATCCGATCAGTCGATGACTATGTTCGTAGAAGATCCCCCCCACCATCTGCGACCACGGGTACAAGAACATGTTATACCCGAACGTAGTCGGCCAGTCCGGCACCGCCAGGCCCGCTCCGGTATTCGTCACCAGACCGCCGACAAAGATCAACAGCAACGTGGCTGCCGCGGTCGACAGCGCAAATCGATGGGGCCACGGGCTACAGACCCGCGCTCGCGTGTGGTTGATTAATCTCTTCTCATGATCCATCATCATGTATGTTTTCTATCCGAGGCGTACAGCGAAGTCAATCAAAAACCAGGAAGCTGCTCTGCGAACTACGATAGGTCACTCACTGAATAGGCTTCCCACAGATGGGGTCGCAGTCGTTGTGCTGCCTGTTCGGATGTGCTATATAGGAACGCTGAAGTGGTCCGACAGAATCATGAAACGGGCGAAGATAATCCGGGCTGAAATGATGCGGTATACACGGCGGTCTAAAGAAGACCGGGAGGGACAGCATGCAACGCCGTACACGAACGGTACTGATTGGCAGTACGCTATTCTCCATGGTGTTGAGTCTGTGCGCGACAGGTAGCAACGCCGCAGAACCGTACAAGCTCAAGCTGCCGTCCGGTCTCCAAGAGGACGCGGCGTATATCCCCCCGGACAATCCTCTGACGGCCGAGAAGATCAATCTCGGCAAGCAGCTTTATTTCGATAAGCGACTCTCAGCCGATGGAACCGTGGCGTGTGCAAGCTGTCACGCGGCGGACAAAGGGTTTTCCGATGGCCGCCCCACCTCTACGGGAATCAAAGGACAGGTCGGTGGCCGCAATGCCCCTGTGACGATCAATCGCCTCTTCAGCCAGGAACAGTTCTGGGATGGCCGGTCTCCGTCGTTGGAAGATCAGGCGCTGGGCCCGGTGCAGAACCCCATCGAGATGGGCCACACATTGCAGGGGATGATTGCCACACTGGATACGTTGGGGGGATACCGGGAGCAGTTCAAGAAGGCCTTCGGGACAGGGATCACTAAAGAAGGGGTTGCCCAGGCCATCGCATCTTTCGAGCGAACCCTCCTCTGCGGCAACTCAGCCTTTGACAAGTTCGAGGCCGGGGACAAAAAGGCTCTCACCGCCGGCGCCCAGCGCGGGCTCGCCCTCTTTCGCGGAAAGAAGGCGAACTGCGTAGCCTGTCACACCGGCTTTAACTTCACCGACGAAAGCTATCACAACCTCGGTGTAGGAATGGACAAGAAGGACCCGGACCTTGGCCGATTTAAGGTCACCAAAAAAGAGTCTGAGAAGGGCGCTTTCAAGACGCCGACCCTGCGCAACATCGCCGCCAGCGCGCCCTATTTGCATGACGGCAGCGCCAAGACGCTGGAAGAGGTGATTGACTTCTACGACAAGGGCGGCACCAAGAATCCGAATCTCTCGAAGGAGATCAAGCCGCTCAAGCTGACGGCCCAGGAAAAGGGAGATCTGGCAGCGTTCATGAAATCGCTGAGCTGCCCCGATCTCAAGGTCGCCGCGCCTACACTACCGAAGTAATGAGCGGTTTAGACTGAAGGCCGAAGGCTGTCAGGAATAACCTCCTGCTCCCTTCAGCCTTCAGTCTATCAGTCTATCCACCTGTTTCTCCTCTTCCTACTTCCCCCCTACTTCTTTAACCTCGCCCTCGCGGCGCTGACGAGCCGCTACCAACGCGTAGACGGCCTGCAGGGATCTTTTCGCTCTCCGCACTGTCGTTATCTCAAGAATTCTTCCGGATCCTCTTGAGAAAGTTCTTGACAAACACTGTTTTAGTCTCTAATTTTCCGTTTAACAAGGAGGCTGAGCCATGACACTGTCGAGAACGTTCGTCAGCTCTGTCGCACTTGCAGTGACTCTCATCACCCTCGCGCTTACGCCTGCCGCCCACTCCTATCAAGAAGTTGCCGTTACCGACGGCGGAACTATCACCGGAACGGTGATCTTTCAAGGGTCGCCCCCTCCTATGAAACTGATCATTCCCACGAAAGATCAAGAGGTCTGCGGGGGGATTCGCGAGGAACCTCATATTGTCCTGAGCGAGGATCAGGGGGTCCGGCATGCCGTCGTGTTTCTGAAGGACGTTCAAAGCGGCAAGGCCTGGGGGCAGCCCGCAAAAATGCCGGACCTGACCAATCTGAAATGCGACTTCGTGCCTCATGTCCAGGTGGTACCGGTCGGATCGGATCTCGAGATCATCAGCGTCGATGCGGTTCTACACGCCACACACGGGTTCCTGGGAAAACGAACCGTCTTCAGCGTCACTCTGCCGAACAAGGGAGACCGGGTCACACGGCCGCTCAAGAAGACCGGGATGGTCCGGGTCGAGTGTGATGCCCACGGCTGGATGCTGGGGTGGATTTACGTCGCCGATAACCCATACGCGGCTGTCACCGCTCAAGACGGTACGTTCACCATTACGGATGTCCCGCCTGGCGCCTACACCCTTGTGGTCTGGCAGGAGTACTTGGGTCTCACTGAGACTCCGGTTACCGTCAAGGCAAAGGATGCCGTATCGGTGAAGATCGAGTTGAACAAATAGGCAACATCGGAACCTGTGCACAACGACGTGAAGGAGGTTCGTGCCATGGATGATTATAGCCGTGATCGCGATCGACTGAGGCTTCTGAGAACACAGGCAAGGTTGCTCTGGGCGCGAACCATCGGCTCCTCCCCAGAGGTCGAGAGCCAACGCCGTGATATGGATCGGACCTTGAGACAGGCCGACGAGCGGCCCGACAAGACCATGGAGATTACCCGGCGGATGTTCATACACAAATCGTTGCTGGCCGGAGCCGCCGCCGGCGTCGCCTCATCCGGCTGGCTGCCGTGGCTGAACACCATCGACCTGGCCTTCGGCGCTGACGCCTTCAAATTTGCGTGGATCTCCGATAGCCATCTCTACCCGAAAACCGTCAATACCCGCTTCGTCGATAAGATTACCCGCGCAGTGAAAGACCTCCAAGCCATGTCTCCGCCTGCTGATTTCCTGATCTACGGGGGCGATCTGGCGCAACTCGGGGATCCCGTCGAACTGGAGTTGGGGGCCGAGATCCTGAAAGAGGTGACAATCAAAAAGGTCTTCATCCCAGGCGAACACGATTGGTACCTCGATATGGGGCTCAAGTGGGAGAAGCTTTTCGGAAAATCGACCTGGACCTTCGACCATAAGGGGGTCCGGTTTATCGGGCTTGATACGGTCAGTCGCGGCCCGGACTACTGGACGGCCAAAAAGATGACACCGAAGGAGCGGATGGGTCACATGGCTACGCTTGACGGGAGCGTAGCCGGCGCGTGGGCCGGTGTCGGCCGCGATCAGCTCGAGTGGCTCGCCCGCACCCTGTCCGACTGGCCTAAGAACAAGCCGGTCGTAATTTTCACCCACAATCCGCTGTATGAATACTACCCGCCGTGGAACTTCTGGGTGCGGGACTGGCGAGAGGTTCATGAGGTGCTGAAGCCGTATGCCAACGTGACCAATATACACGGTCATACCCATCAGGTGCTGTACAACGAGATCGGCAAGGTACGGTCGATTGGGATGCTGGCGACGTCCTGGACCTGGCCATATGCCCCTGAAGGGGTGCCGGCCCTCACCACATGCAAGGTCCGCGTCGATCCCGGCGACCCCTTTGACGGGGTGGGTTGGTCGAAACTTGCGATCAGCACTGCGGACAAGATCAACAACGACTACGTGATGTGGCGGAAAGATATCCTTGGCGAGGCGCCGTGGGACTCGGGATGCGCAGACAACACGAATCAGATCCTGAGCCCACGACTGGCCGATCGCGAGTGGCCGTACTATGGGGCATATAAGTAACTGCCGGCTGGTCATACATCCAAGAGGAGGACCACGATGAAGCGCCAACATAGTGATATCAGAACCGCATTAGGTGCCTTTCTCCTGGGTCTGCTCCTGGTCGCCGTCTCCGGACCCAGCCAGGCCCTCGCTCATAAAGCCAAGCACACGCCTGAGCAACTGAAGGCGTTCGAACAGGTCTTCCTGGAACAGGTCAGGATAGGCGACCTCCTGTTCCACGGCGACGGCGCCACCCAGAAGCGGTTGGGGGTAACATTGTCCAATACCGGAATGGCATGCGCGATGTGCCATCCCTTTGCGTCGGATACTCACCCGTACACGTTTCCTAAGTTCCAGGAACAGGTCAATAAGTTTTCCACACTGCGGGATATGATCAACTGGTGCATTGAAAAGGCCGCCGAGGGCGAGAGGATCGAGGACGATTCAGACGCCATGAAGGCTTTAGAGACATACATCTACTGGTCTACCCGAGGCTCGAAGCTCGACCCGGGACGGCACTAACCGGAACGGCGCCGCGTAAATCCCATGAGGAAGACAGGTACGCGCACCAACAGTCACGAGCGGGTTACCCAGGGGGCGGCGTCATCGACAGCGTCGAGACGAGTCTTTCTCCGTCTCGCCTCGACGCTGATCACCTTGGAGTGGGCCAACATTGCGTTCGCCCTGGAGCCACACACTCCCGGTAGTTCGAATCAGCCGACTCCTCTTGAACAGGCGTATCCGCTTGCCCTCAAGGTGCCGCCCTTCACCCGCAATGGTGCGAATGTCCCGATCGTTGTCGAAATACGACACCCGATGGAGGCTGACCACTATATCAAGAGCCTTCAGATCCTGAACGAAACCGATCCGATCCCATCGAAAGGGATTTTTCACCTGAGCCCAGCCAATGGTCGGGCCTATCTGTCAATGCAAGCTCGCATAAACAGCGGCTCCTCCACGGTACTGGCCGTTGCCGAATGTACCCGACATGGCCGGTGGACGACACGCCAATCCATCACGATTCCTGAAGGAGATGGGGGGTGCGCAACCGAGACTGAGGAGGACGATCATGTATCGTCGGATGACGGGATCCGTCCGCCGGTTATCCGAATCCCCGAGCTGGTCGAGCGTGGATGGATCGGACGGGATGAGATCATCCGAGTACAGATGAGCATCAGACACCCGAGCCGGACCGGCTTGACCCATCAAGGCGCGACATTCCGTCAAACCGGCGATCCTTTCTATCTGAAAGAGATGAAAGTGTTGTATGGGGATCGTCTGGTCAGCCGGTACGAGATGACGCCCGCCATCAGCGATAATCCGTTCATCACCTTTACGTTGAGGGCGTCGGAACAATCAGCCATCCGGGTTGTCCTCACCAACAGTCGCGGTCAGCAGTTCCAGGCCGCGCAAGAGGTTGTGCTCGCGTAATCCAGTGTTCTCGGTTGGACGTTCAATGGAGAGTCAGTGTTCACTCTGTCGCCATTCCGTCGAAAGACGGAATCCAGAGTTCCGGATATTTCCCGGATTCCGGCTCACGTTTGCGATGCAGGCGTGGCCGGAATGACAGTAGGAAATATGCTGCGATAGCGCTTGAATTGTCATACTGAAACGATGGTCCCCTGAAAAACCGGGAGAGAAACAATGGGACGATGGGCAAAAGGCGCATCGATTATTGTTGTCCTGATTATCGTTGGCGGCATGCTGAGTCGGAGCGTGGCGGAAGGACCGTACAAGCTCACACTCCCCTTGGGGCTGCAGAAAGAGGCCGCCTACATCCCTCCGGATAATCCACTCACAGCGGAGAAGATCGAACTCGGACGACAACTGTTCTTTGACGGTCGACTCTCTGCGGATGGAACCGTATCCTGCGCAACCTGCCACGCGCCGGACAAAGGGTTTTCGGACGGACGGCCGACCTCTGTGGGGATTAAGGGGCAAGTAGGCGGTCGCAACGCGCCCGCCACAATCAATCGTCTCTTCAGTCAGGAGCAGTTCTGGGATGGCCGGGCCGCCTCGCTGGAAGAGCAGGCGCTGGCTCCGATTCAGAATCCGATCGAGATGGGAAATACACTGGACGGGATGATTGCGACCGTGTCAGGGATCAAAGGGTACCGAAAACAGTTCAAGCAGGTATTCGGAACTGACGTGAATGCAGCGGGGGTGGCGAAGGCTATCGCCGCATTTGAGCGCAGCCTCGTGTGCGGCAATTCGGCATTCGACAGATATGAGGACGGCGACGACGCAGCGCTCTCGGAGAGTGAGCAGCGAGGACTTGAGATCTTCCGGGAGAGAGGGAATTGCGCACGATGCCATACCGGCTTTGCGTTTACCGATGAGCGGTACCACAACATCGGCGTAGGCATGGACAAGTCGAACCCGGATCTCGGACGGTATGGGATTACCAAGAAAGAATCGGATAAGGGAGCGTTCAAGACACCGACCCTGCGTGATATCGCCGCCAGCGCGCCCTATATGCATGATGGCAGCACCAAGACCCTGGACGACGTAATTGAGTTCTACGATAAGGGCGGCGTCAAGAACCCCAATCTGTCGAACGAGATCAAACGACTCCTCTTGTCGGCCCCGGAAAAAGCCGACCTCGTGGCGTTCCTGAAGTCGCTGAGCTGCCCTAATCTCAAAGTCGCCGCACCGGTTGCGAAGTAACTAGGGGTTTAACCTGAAGGCTTTTAGGCTTTTAGGCTTTTAGGGGTAGCACAAGACTATCCTCCTTCAGCCTACTGTCCTACAGCCTTCAGTCTATTGGCCTATCCGCCTGTCTTTCCTTGACCTACTTCTCCCCCATCTCCTTAATCTTGACCTTGCCCTTCAGGACGGCATGAGCCGCCGCCAGCTTGGCAATGGGGACCCGGTACGGCGAGCAGCTCACGTAATCCAGTCCCAGTCGGTGACAGAGTTCGACCGAGCTGGGCTCGCCTCCGTGCTCGCCGCAGATGCCGATCTCCAACTGTGGCTTGGCCCGCCGTCCTTTCTCTATCCCGATCCGCATGAGCGCGCCCACCCCCTCTTCGTCAAGGGCGGCGAAGGGATCAGTCTTGAGGATGCCCTTTTCCAGGTAGAGAGGCAGAAACCGGCCGGCGTCGTCCCGCGACAACCCGAAGGTCGTCTGTGTCAGATCGTTTGTCCCGAAGGAGAAAAAGTCAGCCGCCTCAGCGATCTGATCGGCCACCAACGCCGCCCTGGGCAGCTCGATCATCGTCCCCACAAGGTAGCGGACCTTCACGCCATATTCCTTCATGACCTCACGACCGACCCTCTCCACGATCTCCCGTTGGGCCCGCAGCTCTTTCACGTCGCTGACGAGGGGGATCATGATCTCCGGGAATGGGCGCTTCCCTTCCCGTTTCAGTTCGCATGCCGCCTCAAAGATCGCCCGCGCCTGCATCTCGGTAATCTCCGGATGGCTGATTCCGAGGCGACAGCCGCGGTGGCCCAGCATCGGGTTGAACTCCTGGAGGTAGCGGACCTTGTCCTTCAGCGCGTCCTCCGATACTCCCATGTTCTCCGCAACTTTTCGGATTTCCTCGTCTTTCCTCGGAAGGAACTCGTGCAACGGGGGATCCAGGGTCCTGATGATGACAGGGAGGCCGTTCATGAGCTCGAAGATCGCCTTAAAGTCTTGCTTCTGTATCGGCAGGAGCTTGGCCAGGGCCTTCCGCCGCTCGTCAGCGTTCTCGGCCAGGATCATCTCCCGCACGGCGACGATCCGATCGCCCTCAAAAAACATGTGTTCGGTCCGGCAGAGGCCGATCCCTTCAGCCCCGAACTTCCGCGTGACCCGCGCATCGGTCGGCGTGTCGGCGTTGGTCCTGACGCCGATCTTCCGAAAGCTGTCCGCCCACCCAATCAGAGAACCAAATTCACCGGTCAGCTCTTCAGGCTGGGTCAGTTCCACCGCTCCGATGATCACATCACCGGTGGTGCCGTCGATCGTGATCGAATCTCCCCGCCGGATGGTCAGATTTGCGACCTGGAAGTAGCCGTCTTCGTCGTTGACGACGATGTCGGTGCAGCCGGCCACGCAGGCCTTCCCCATGCCCCGCGCCACGACAGCCGCATGGCTGGTCAGGCCGCCACGAGCCGTGAGAATCCCCTGAGCGGCGACCATGCCCGCGATATCCTCCGGAGAGGTCTCCGGCCTGACCAGGATCACCTTCTCATGCTGCTCCGCAGCCTCCACCGCCTCCTCCGCCGTGAAGACCGCCTTCCCGACGGCCGCGCCCGGCGAAGCCGCCAGGCCCTTGGCGATCTTGCGCACCTTGAGCGTCGGATCGATCCTCGGGTGCAACAGTTGCTCGAGTTGCCACGGCTCCACCCGCAGGACGGCCACCTTTCGGTCGATCAGGCGCTCTTTGGCCATGTCGACCGCGATCTTGATGGCGGCGTGCGCCGTCCGTTTGCCGACGCGGCACTGCAGCATGTAGAGCGTCCCGTTCTCGATGGTAAACTCGATATCCATCATATCCCGATAATGGCGCTCCAAGGTTCGGCAGATTCGCTCGAACTCCCGGTAGACGCGAGGCCACGCCTCTTTCAGATCCGCGATGGGTCGGGGTGTTCTGATGCCCGCCACCACATCTTCCCCTTGAGCATTCTGGAGAAACTCCCCATAGATCCGTCTCTCCCCCATGGACGGATCGCGGGTGAACGCAACCCCCGTTCCGGAGTCGTCGCCAAGATTGCCGAAGACCATCGCCTGGATATTGACAGCGGTGCCCCAGTCGTCAGGCACCTTGTAGATCCGGCGGTACTCGATCGCCCGCTTGTTGTGCCAGGATTCGAACACGGCCCCGATCGCCATACGAAGCTGCTCCTGGGGATCCTGGGGAAAGTCCCGCCCCGCCTCGCGCCGAACCACCTCTTTAAACTGTTCGACCAAGTTCATAAGATCATCGGCGGTCAGATCCGTATCGGCCGTCACCTTTTTCTGCCGCTTCATGTCGCTGAGGAGTCCCTCGAATGCGATCTTTTTGATGCCCAGCACGACATCCCCGAACATCTGGAGCAGCCGCCGGTAACTGTCGTAGGCAAAGCGCGGGTTTTGGGAGCGTTGTATGAGGCCCTGGACCGTCTTATCGTTCAATCCCAGGTTCAGTACAGTATCCATCATCCCCGGCATGGAGATCCTGGCCCCGGAGCGGACAGAGACCAACAGGGGATCCTTCGGATCGCCGAACCGCTTCCCCATGGCGCGCTCCAGCTTGGCGACCTGTGTCTCGACCTCCGACCACAGTCCGCGCGGGAAGCGTCGGCCCTGCTTGAAGTACTCGATGCAGGTATCGGTCGAGATGGTGAAGCCTGGCGGCACGGGGATCTTGAGGGCGGTCATCTCATGGAGGTTCGCCCCCTTGCCCCCGAGAAGATTCTTCTGCTCTGCCCTGCCTTCCGCCCGACCTTTTCCGAAGAAGTATGTATATTTCTTTGCCATTGCCCCTATCTCCCCTGAGTAGCCATCAGCAGTCAGCCGTCAGCCATGATCCCTTCGGCTTCCGCTGCATGAGACCTCCCCGTTGTTCATAGGTGAAGCCGCGCCAAGCCTCTGCTTGGCGCGGCTTCACCCCCGTTTACTCTACATGCTGAGAGCTGATTGCTGGCCGCTGAAGTACGTACTACTTTGTCAGCTCAACAGCAACCTTCGTCTCCTGCTTCGCCTTGACGACGACGTCCTGCACCTTCTTACCGAGCGTCTCCTGCCACACCTCAAGCTTATAGTTGCCCGGTGGAACATTGCCGAGCGTGAACTCACCCTTGTCGTTGGTCACCGCCACATACGGATGGTCGGACACAACGAGCCAGCCAAGCATCCAACTGTGGGCATCACAGGTGACCTTGACAATCTCCGGTTTCGCAAACTTCTCGGTCAGCACCTTCTTGAATTTCGGCTGAGCCTTGTTGATCGAAGAGTTGACCTTGCTGTAGGTGTGAATGTTGTGGAGGATCCCGTCATTGTTCAGGATGTCCAGTTCGCCGCCCGCGGGCATGACCACAACATGCGGCTCATAGACGCACCCATTCTGATCCAGTGTGGCCTTCGTGATCGTCCACTTCTTCCCGTTTTTCACATCGACCAGACTGACCACCGCATTTTCAATCCCCTTGTTCGGACCCACAATGAGATCATAGCTCAGGTGCTGTTTCTTTCCGCACACCTCTTTGTCTTTCGTAACCTGGAGCTCCTTCCGCGCCGGCGGGGTCCCGACGAACTTGATCGTACCGGTAATCGTCCCGCCGTCCTTCACCTCGCCGCCCTCATATGCTAAGGCCTGAGTCGCGGTCCCAAGGCAAAAGCTCGCTACTACGGTTACTGCGACTATTTCGCGTATCCTGCGCATGGAGCATCGCCTCCTTCTGTCGATATATGACTCGGTGTCGTTGGATTTCTCTCGTTGCCCCGACAGTATAAATCAGTTCTCGCCCGAACGCATCAGGTATTCTGTGATCGCCTGAATCTGCCGGTCCTCCTTCCCCTCGAGGATATCCTCCGGACCGTCCGGATAGTAGCTGGGCATCTTGGTCCCCGGTTGGATCTTCTGCGGATCCTTCAGCCACTTGCCGATCCAGATCGGCCGTAAGCGGCGCTTGGCCAGGCTGAGATCAGGGGCCCAATTCTCCGGCGGTCCCTCCGGTTTTTTCTCGCCCTGCTGGTGACAGGTGAAACAATCAAAGTACTCCTTCGACATCAGCAATCGACCCGCCTTCACGAGTTCCGGGGACGGCTCCCCGACCGAGACATACTCGTAGGGCACCTGCTGCTTGCCCATGACTGCGAAGTAGTTCGTCAGGGCGGTGGCTTCCTCGATGCTGAGGCCGAAGGCCGGCATCCGGACGTCAAGCCACGGCCTGAGCGGCGTCGGCCGCCCGAGGAATTGATACAGCCAGGTAGCCTGGACCTTCTCCCCTTCATGCATCGTCCCCACCTCGAGGGGAGGCGGAACCCGGGTTTCGTTGGCATAGTATTGAGCTATTGCGCCGCCCTGCCCCTCGATGACGTGACACCCGTTGCAGTTGTAGCGTTTCACAAGGGTCCGCCCGTTCTGAATGGCCCGCTCTTCACCGGACAGTCCCCTCTGAAACTGCGGCTGGACACGATCGGCGCTGAGGCTTTTCAGGTAGACCATGAGTGTCTTTGCCTCGTCATCGGTAAAGCCGAAGTTCGGCATCAACTGCTCCACTCGTTCGGTGGCGTAAATCCTGGGGTTCTTCAGCTTCCAGAACGTGTAATCCTGCCAGGTCTGCTTCACCTGGACCGCCTCGCCAAAGAACAGCTCCAGCAATCGCTTTCGGCTGAAGTTGCTGAGATCCGGAGCAATCTTCTCCGACGTCTCAAACCCTTTGATGTCGTGACAGCCAAAACAACCCCGCTTGCGGATCAGACGCTCACCGGCCGCGATTCGCTCGACCCTCCTCACCTCTCGTTCTACACCGGCAACGGTTTGCTTCTGACCCAGTGTCATCAGGAAGGCGGTGACTGCCCCGGCCTCCTCGTCGGAGAGACGCAGATCAGGCATCCGGGTGGTCGGCCGCAACTGCTTCGGATTCTTGAGCCACGCGAACAGCCACTCCGCATTCACCTTGCCGGCTATCTTCGAGAGATCCGGCGCGAAATCCTGATCCTCCGGCGAGGGAGGAGGGGCAAACGGCGATGTCAGAGTGTGCGCGGGCGAGACGGCGGCGGGAGTGCCGACAGGCGGGGTCTTCGCCTCTATACCTGGGATCCGATGACAACCAAGGCAGCCGACCGTACTCACGATCTCTCGTCCACGTTCGACCGAGGCGGGCGCCTTCGGGGCGCTCCCAAGCGCCGGCATGGGCTGGGACGCGCGAAGCAGATACGCCGCAATGCTCAATGCGTCGTCATCCGACAGATCAAAATGAGGCATCTTCGTCTTGGGCAGGTGCGCTCTTGGCTGCTTAATCCACCGGACCAGCCAGCTTGGATCGACCTTACCGGCGATCCGCGTCAAATCCGGCCCCACCTTCTGAATCTTTTCGAACCCCGCTATCGTGTGACAGCCGAAGCAGCCGAGATCCTCCACCATCTGCCTGCCGCGCGAATAGACAGGCGCCAGCGCAAACTCCTTCTTGTCGGTATGGCACTTCCGGCAGCTCGTCTGCACAAAATCGCCGCGCAGTAACGGGCGATCCCAGTGGGAGACCTCGCCGTGCGCCGCATCAACCTCGAGCGTCGGCCCCTGTCCCTGATGGCACGATGTACAACCGAACCGAGCGCTCCGGTGATTGCCCAACAGGATCTCCCGATGCGGATGGGTGCGGAAGGGTTGCTCGGCCTGTTCAAATCCGGGCCGATCGATGGCGAGGTGACATGTCGCGCAGCGATCGACAGTCAGAATCGGCACCTTGAACTCATTGGTCGCGAGACCCTCCACCACCATCTGCTTGATCTCTGGAGAACGACCTTCGATTGACTCCAGACGTCGCTCAAGGGTAATGACCGGAGCGTTCAACTCCTCGATCCTGCTCTGAATGGTATCCACATCGGTCTGAAACCGCTTGACCCCATCCCGAGCCTCCTCGACTCGCGCGCTCAGCTTATCCACCTGTGTGGTAAGTTCTCGTAACTTCTCTTCAAGCGCCGCCACCTTGACCCGGAGCTTTGCAGGATCCTTTTTTTCGTAAACGGCATGCTCCACCCAGTACAGCGTCTCATCCAGTTGGCTCTTGATAAATTGCGCCTGTCTGTTTATCTCTGTATACTCGGCCTCGCGTTGCGCAAGGAGCTGCTGCACCTTGGCAGACTCGGGTCCGGCCAACCTCGCCTGCGCCGCCTTCAGGTCCTGCTGCAGCTTGGCGAGGGCGACTCGAACCTCTGGCGCGTTCAGCTTTGATCGCTCAGCGGCCAGTTCCCGAGTGATCTGTTGGGACTCCAGCCGATTGAACTCTTGCTGATACGCTTTCCATGGACGCCTGGTCTTTCCCTCATTCCACACTGCCCAGACGGCGACCAGCATAAAGAGCATGCTTGAAATAAAGAACAGGACCCGTAAGGATCGCTGCTCTGCCAGCTTACTCGTGCGCCACCCGCTCCACGACCGCACCAGGCATCCTCGACTGTGGCGTTAAATATTGAACCAGGGTGTCACCCAGATATTCTGGATGTTAAATGCCAGACGCAGAAACATCTTAATCGGAAGGCTCATCATCGTCAGAAAGAGGAAGGCCACGATCCCGTAACGCACAGGACCTAACTGACGGATCGTCTCGCTCATATCCCGTTTGACATAGTAAAATACGAACGCCGTACTGGAGTAGAGCGCAATCAGCACGAACCCGATCACCTCGATCCCGAAGATCTTTGGATTACCCATCCACTTGAACGGACCCCACGCCGGCAGATCGATATTGGTCAGCGCAATCACCATATGGGGATCCCACGTCTCCCACGGCCAGAAGAGGTTCCAGCCAGGGCCTCTGAAGAATACGCCTGTAATGATAAGCGAGATCCACAGAAAGAAAAAGCCGAAGAGAAACGTCGTGATCGCGAAGGGACGCTCTTTGAAGGTGTAATATCCGTTACCTTTAGGATTGATATCGACGTATGGGATCACCATGAGCCCAACGATGATCAGGCTGGGTAGAACAACACCGGCAAACCAGGGATCGAAATAGACCAGCATCTCCTGAAGTCCCAGAAAATACCATGGCGCCTTACTTGGATTGGGGGTCTGCGTCGGATTAGCCGGCTCCTCCAGGGGCGCATCAATGACGATCGACCAGACAGTCAGAATCACCATGACAATGATCGAACAGATGAACTCGTTGCGGACGAGGTAGGGCCAGACATGGACCCTATCGGCCACTATGGGTTCTTTCGCGCCGCTAGATTGCGCGCTCGGTTTTGGCGTCGTGTTTTCTTTTACGTCAGCCATCGCCTCGCTCGTCGGTTGTGATTAGCTCCTCTTCACTCACCACTATCCACTGATCACTCACCACTTGATTACTATAACGGCCCAGAGATCCCCCCGTCTTTCCTGATCCTCCAGAAATGCACGATCATGAGGAGGCTGATCAGAATCGGTAAGAAGATACAGTGCAGCACGTAAAATCTGAGGAGTGCGGGAGGTCCAACAAGGGTACCGCCCAGCAGGAACGCCCTGGCATCATACCGCGGGGTCACGCCGACCACCTCGCCGAAAGGACCCTCACTCCCTACGAACGGAGTCGCCCTGGCCATATTGGTCCCCACCGTGACGGCCCAAATCGAAAGCTGATCCCACGGCAGCAGGTAGCCGGTAAAACTCAACAACAGCGTGATAGTCAGCAGGACGACACCGAGGACCCAGTTGAACTCTCTCGGTGGCTTGTATGAGCCGGTCATGAACACGCGGAACATGTGCAGCCAGACGGTAATCACCATGCCGTGGGCCGCCCACCGATGCATGTTGCGCATAATCATACCGAACGGGACATCGTATTGGAGGTATTTCATATCGGCATAGGCGTACTCTGCTACCGGGCGATAGTAGAACATCAGGATGACACCGGTCACGACCGTCACCAGAAACATCAGAAAGGTAATGCCGCCCATGCACCAGGTAAAGCGGATCTTGATGGCGTGGCGTCGGATCTTGGGCGGGTGCAGGTGGAGCCAGACGTTCGCCATGATCTGGAGCACCCGGTTGCGCGGCGTATCCGGATAATCGTGGCGAAACATCGAGCGCCAAAGCTGCGACTCGACGATCCTTTTCTTCAACTCGTTCAGGTTGGGCATTCAGAATCGTATCCTCTCACCGCGCCCCTTAGAACGACCCTAGCGTCCTGTTTCCAAAAATTGTTATATATTGTGGACGTCATTCCGCCCCCGATCAGGTCGGGGGCCGCATAGCGGGCGCGAGCCGGAATCCAGGAAAGAGCAGCGGTTCTGGCTTCCCGCTTTCGCAGGAATGACGATACAGAGGACACCGACGCGTTCCTCTAACTTCTGGCTCACGACACTAGACCTTGAGTTTGAGAAACGCCCCAGGTTTGGTCCAGTCGCCTCGCTCGAAGCGAAACTGCACGCTCTTGTCGATCTCAAGCTGCCCGTCGTCGCTCAGCGTGATCTTGACCCGCTCCAATGGCCGAGGGGCGGGACCCTCGAAGTTGACCCCGGTCCTCCGGAAGCCGCTGCCGTGGCAGGGGCACTTGAACTTATTCTCCGCATTCAGCCAGTTGGGGGTGCAGCCGAGATGCGTGCAGACTGCCAGGAGCGCGTAAAACCCGTCGGGTTCATGGACGATCCAGACGCGTTCCTCCTGTTTCCACCGTTCGCTGACGGTGCCGACCGGATACTCTTCCGGCAGGCCGGCCTTAAAGACCGCAGCCGGCTCGAAAAGCACCCGGGGAAACATAAAGCGCCCGAACGCTACGCCGCCGATACCAAGCCCGGCCGCTATCCCGCACCATCCTGCAAGACAAAACACATCGCGCCGCGACCAGAGGGTCGCCCCGCTCTCCTCCGGCGTCGCGATCACCGGCTCTTCTCGATCCCCTCCGGTACTACTCTGATCTGCCACTACCTCCCCCGCCGCGACGATCGATACTGTCACGCTACCAAATCACTGGACTTGCCTTCGGCTGCAGCTCTTGCAGCGCTATCGCTTCGTCGACCTCATCCTCTTTATCCGTGTACGCAGCATACATAGTATAGCACCACATACCTGTCAAGGTGAAAAAGGCGAAAACCGAGGTGTATATGGAGGTCTTACTGGTAGGCGATCTGGATCGACCCGATAACGGTCAACGGGGCACCGGTATGGTTGCAGACGTTTGTAAGGCCCGGGTGCACGTGGACCACAAGAACCCGATCAAACTGATCCGCTCGTTCGAGCCGGTGCCCTAACTGCAAAGCCAGGACGCCCGCTCGCGTCCTGAGTCAGAAATTCGGCGAAGACGCCGGCGCTCGGTGTCTCGTCATGCCCGCGAACGCGGGAATCCAGCACTCCCCGTATTTCCCGGATTTCGGCTCGCGCCCGCCAGGCGGCGACGTAACCGTTAACCGGCGCCTCCAGAACCATTGCATCCGCCGCCGGCCCCACCCCATATCCATGTCCCGCCCCTTCCACCTCAGACTTGGCGTCACGCACGGCTCTGCACTGGGCAGGAATTTCGCTTTACAGCGAGACAACGCCGGACTATATTTACAATATGTCACATTGTCAATATGACAGGAGGTAACGGATGGCAAAAACGGTCAGTGTTGCCGAGGCGAAACGGGACTTTTCGGACTTGCTGAGCCGTGCCGCGCTGAAGGGAGAGCGGTTTATTATCACACGGCGGGGAAAGGCCGTAGCCGCCCTCGTCGACGTCACGGATCTGGACGCACTGCAAGCGGTGAGTGCGCGTGAGGAAGGGAAGGGTCTGCTGGCATCCTTGGCCGCCTGGGAGGATTACCCCCAGGTCGAGGAACTGATCGTTGATCTGTACCGGGCCAGAGAGCAGGCAAGAGATCGAGGGGTGAGAAAGCTACCGTAGTGTACCTTTTTGACACGGATACCATCAGTAATCTGCTCACAAAACGTCCATCGCCAGGCTTGGTGCGGAGGCTCGCCGGTATTGCACCACGACATCAATTCACCTCCGCCATTACGGTCGGTGAGCTGACCTACGGCGCCTTTCGAAGCGCCCGCCCGGATTATTTTCTGCATAAACTGGATCAGCTTGTCTGGCCGAACGTGACGATCCTTGCATTCGATGAAGCCGCAGCGCGCGTCTATGGATCGCTCAGGGCTGAATTGGAACGCGGAGGGATCCCGATATCGGAGCCCGATCTTCGCATTGCGTCCATTGCCCTGGTTCACCAGCTCACAGTGATTACCGGCAATATCCGGCATTTCTCCCGAATCTCCAGCCTTCGTGTTGAGAACTGGCTTCGTTAGTTCGTTCGTAGCCCATTGTAATCGAATTCAGGGGCATCATGCCTACCTTATAATCAGCGAGATTGCGGACTGCCCATTTCGTAGTCATCCAAGAGTCAGGTGAATGGTCAGCCAAGTCCTGAATCACTCATCGTGACGCCTGCCAGGCCGGATTCTTCGGTAGTTCCAAGCGTTTCTGCACAAATGAATTACAATCAGTCGTTGGCACGGAAACTGCTCGCTTCTACTCTTTCGATGTATTCTTACAAAAATGTCGGGTTCAACACCGTTGCAGGTTCCCTACATTTCCCTACACCACAACAAGGAGTAGCCATGCCACAACGACGGATCGTCAACGCTGTCATCCTGCTGATTTTCGCCGGCGCACTGCTGTACGCCCCGGTCGCGTCCTTCGCCCAAGAGGTCCTTCCGGACCAGCCGGCCGTGGAGACCTCCACGCCCGCCCCGCCGGCGCCGCCCAAGATCGACTCCGGGGATACGGCCTGGATGCTCACCTCTTCGGCGTTGGTGCTGTTGATGACGGCCCCCGGTCTCGCCCTGTTTTATGCGGGCCTGGTCCGTCGCAAAAACGCGCTGGGAACGATCATGCAGAGCTTCATTACCCTGGCCTTGATCAGCGTGCAGTGGGCCCTGATCGGCTACTCCCTGGCCTTCGGTCCCGATACGGGCGGGATCATCGGAAGCCTCGCCTGGGTGGGACTGCGCGGTGTGGGACTCGACCCGAACCCCGACTATGCGGCAACCATTCCGCACCAGGCCTACATGATCTACCAGATGATGTTTGCGGTGATTACCCCGGCCCTCATTACGGGCGCGGTGGCCGAGCGGATGAAGTTCAGCGCGTTCCTGCTCTTTACCCTCCTGTGGGCCACATTAATTTATGATCCGCTTGCGCACTGGGTCTGGGGGGTAGGCGGATGGCTGCGCAAGATGGGCGCGCTCGACTTCGCCGGCGGCACAGCAGTCCACATCAGTTCCGGCATCTCGGCCCTGGCAGCAGCCCTCGTCATGGGGCGACGTCGCGGCCATCCGGGCGAACCGATGCCGCCCCATAACCTCACGATGACCGTGACCGGCGCGGCCCTGCTCTGGTTTGGCTGGTTCGGCTTTAACGCGGGGAGCGCCGCCGCCGCCAACCGGCTGGCCGTCAATGCCTTTGTCGTCACCCATCTCGCGACGGCGGCAGCGGCGCTGGCCTGGATGCTCATTGAGTGGAGTTCCAGGGGCAAGCCAACCGTCCTGGGGGCGGCCAGCGGCGCCGTCGCCGGACTCGTTGCCATCACCCCGGCGTCCGGCTTCGTCGGCCCGATGTCCGCCATGGCCATCGGGGCCGTCGGCGGAATCCTCTGCTACTCCGCCTGTATGCTCAAGGCGCGGCTGGGGTACGACGACTCACTGGATGTCGTAGGTGTCCACGGCGTCGGCGGCACCTGGGGCGCGCTGGCCACCGGTCTGTTCGCGTCGAAGGCGATCAACCCCGATGCCGCCGACGGGCTGTTCTTCGGCAATCCTCATCAGTTCGTGGTGCAGGTAATCGCCGTATTGGCCTGCATGGTCCTGGCATTTGTCGGTACGGTGATCCTGCTGAAGCTTATTGACGCATTGGTCGGCTTGCGGGTCAGCGATGAAGACGAACAGGTCGGTCTCGACCTGAGCCAGCATGAAGAGAACGCCTACGGCTTCTAAGGGAGGGACGGTGCCAACGCACGGCGTCGACCGTGATGAAGGGGTCGGCGCTGCGTGTTGGCACCAAATTTGAATACGATGGCCGGCATGACCGTGCAGAAAGAACAGGAGCGTCACGACCCAAAGACGATCAGGTTCAGCGCCCTCTACGAAGCGGCGAAGATCCTGAGCGACCAGATCGACCTCGCGCGGGGGCTTCACGACGTCCTTAGACTGCTCGACGCCTGTATGGGCATGACGACGAGTACGGTCTGCCTGTACGATCCTCAACGTTGCGAGCTGACCATTGAGGCCGCGGTCGGGCTGACCGATGAGGAGCAACGTCGTGGACGGTATCGGCTCGGAGAAGGGATTGTCGGAAAGGTCATGCAGTCAGGCCTGCCGATTGTCGTCCCCGATATCGGCGGACAACCTCACGTCTTGAACAAGACCCGCGCTTGCGATCCCCAGGGTACTGTCTTCATCTGTCTGCCCATCAAGGTCTATGGGAAGATCCTGGGCGTACTCAGCGCGGGAGGGCCAGCTCGCGATACACGCGCCTCAGTAGACGCAGACGTGCAGGTGCTGACGATCATGGCATCGCTGATCGGACATGCCGTATGGCTCCGCCGGGAGCAGACGCACAATCTGCACACGCTAGATACGTGGAAGGGACTTCGTGACCTTGAACGCGAGTTGGTCATGCGCGCGCTGAAGGAAAATAGAGGTGTCCAGGCGAGGGCTGCTGCTCGCCTGGGCATCACACCCCGACAACTTGCCTACAAAATGCACAAATATCGGATCATCAAGGAGTTCCGCATCGAAGGCTGACGGTGCATGCAGCGACCGGAAATCTGATCTCACGCCCCTGCCTCCAATATTTCCCTCGTTAAACTCGACGCATTTTTTGTTCCAGTATTGACTACCAAACACTTCATATCTATATTAAATTGATTTTGAGAAATCGTATTGAAACTCCCTCAAGGGTGGAGTCCGGATGCGCAAACGCTTGCCGGAGCAATTTTAACCTGTATCTTGCCCGCCGCTGGCGGGCGGCAAAGGGAGGTCCCTGATGATTACGCTCAAGAAGGTGCTGGTGCCGACGGATTTTAGCGAGGCCTCGAAGGTGGCGATCAAGTATGCGCGGAACTTCGCCTCCGCGTACCATGGCTCAGTGCACGTCGTACACGTATTACCGGATGCCTCGGTCACGCCGTGGGCGTTCGGGGTCGAACCCGAGGTCATGGGACTGTCGAGCGCGGAGCGGGAAAAGCGGTGGAAGGAGCGGGCCGCCGAGCAGATGAAGCAATTGTTCTCGGAGGCGGAGCGAAAGGATCTTGAACTGCACCTGACAACGGTGGTGGGTCATCCGGTCCAGCAGATTCTACAATACGCCACCGAGCAGGAGGTTGACCTCATTGTGATGGGGACGCACGGCCGAAGCACTGAAGGGCCTAACATCGGGCAGAATTTTCCATGGGAACCCCCAATAGGCAGTGTCGCTGAGCGAGTGGTTCGCGGGGCCCCGTGTCCGGTCCTCTCCGTTCGTAATCCGGAGCATGAGTTTGTAACGCCTTAACTGATCTTCAGGAACGCGCGAGCCGATGACGCCGACCAATTTAGTCGAGCGCTCGCGAAGAGGCAAAACGACAAACGCGACGCGGGTTACGACAAGGAGTGTGACCCGCGTCGCGTTTTATGTTTCCCGGATGCTACGACATCTGATAGGAAGGGGTGGCAGCATCTCCCCGCAGGAAGATTGAACCGTCTACATACATGAATGGCCGCCCGGCTTCAACTCCTCCAGCAATGCCATCATAGAGTTGTGGACGTCGGCGCCGATCTTTTCGTTCTCGAAGCGCTCGAACTCCTCGCTCAGGTGCGCCTGGTCGTCCGCGCTCAGCATGTTGTCGGCCATGGCGTACAGGATCATGTTCTCTTTATCGATGTGGGGCCGCAGCATCTGGATATAGGCCCGCCCGTTCCGGATGATCTTCTGTGTCGCAGCCGGATCGGTCTGGATCGCCGCCGCAGCATCAGCCATATCACGAACGTATGTGCGCCCCGCCTCGTGCTCCGACAGCATGACCGCGATCGGTCCGCCCTGCAACGGAAAGCCGCGGTTCACCATCGTCTTGAACAGCAGATCCTCTTCCTTGCCGTGATGGCACTGATCGGCGAAGGTCCGGATAAACTTGACCGCCTTCTCGAAATAGGCTCGATCCGGTGCAGCGCCGGCCTCCAGCGCGATCAGCTTTCGCTCCAGTCCATCCAACGCCTGAAGGATCAGGGTATGTTCATCCTTGAGGATCTGGGTCGGGGAACCGGTATGGGCGTGCTCGTGTCCGTGGTGTTCGTGGTGTTCATGGTGTTCGTGGTGCGCATGATGTTCGTGATGCATGCCGCAGCCCATTCCTTGCGCGGGCGCCTGCTGGCCCTCCGCGGCGGCAATCCGGCGGATCGCCACCTGCCACACCTCGGGACCGGCCTCCAGATAGCGCCACTCGAACTGTTCGGTCCGCTCCGCGGCGAATGTGTAATAGAGCGGCTTCGGATCGTGATCGTTCACCAGGAGCATCGTGTCCCCGACCGCCAGCTCGTCAAAGACGCGGAAGATGGTCGGGTGCTTCTGTGGAATCGGCAGGACACGGGCATCCACGGTTGCTGCATAGTTCGCTGACATAGAGACGTCCTCCTTTGAGCAATACAGGGTTGTTGGTGGTTAGCGGATGATCATCTGAGGCATCGCCTCGACGGCTGCTTCGGCTGCCAGGCGGACCCGTTCTGCGACATTGCGGAAGACCAGCGCCTCGGCGGATTCCGGCTTCGCCACGACGACGGGCGCGCCGGTATCCCCGCCTTCGCGGATCGCCGGGTTCAGGGGAATCTCCCCCAGGAACGGAACCCCAAGCGACTCACTCACCTGCCGCCCGCCGCCACGACTGAAGATGTCGGTCTCGCCCTGGCAGTGGGGGCAGATGAAGTAGCTCATATTTTCTACGATGCCCAGGATCGGGACGCGGGCCTCCCGGAACATCTTGAGGCCCCGCTCGGCATCCATCAGGGCCACGGCTGAAGGGGTCGTCACGATGACCCCGCCGGTCAACGGCACCGACTGCACAAGGGTTAACTGGGTATCCCCCGTCCCAGGAGGAAGGTCTACGACCAGGTAGTCCAACTGGCCCCAGTGCACCTCGTGCAGGAGTTGCTTCAGGGCCTGCGCTACCAGTGGACCGCGCCAGATGATCGGCGATTGGTCGCCCAGCAGATATCCCACCGATATCACATTCAGGCCGTACCGGACAAGCGGGACAATCTTGCCCTCATGCGCCTTGGGACGACCAGGCTCGCCCAGCATCCGGGGCACATTCGGCCCGTAGATATCGGCGTCCAGCAGGCCGACCGCGGCCCCCGACTGCGCCAGCGCCAGGGCCAGGTTTACGGCTACGGTACTCTTCCCCACACCGCCTTTACCCGACGCCACGGCGATGATGCGCCGGACACCGGGGAGCGGGGCCGGTCCGGACGCGGCCTCCTGAGGCGCCTGGCGCGGGGCGGCCTGGATGTGCAGCTCGCCGATCCCCGGCACACGACCGAGCGCCTCACGAACCGACGCCTGCACCTTGGCAATCACCGCGGCATCCTCCGTCGGGATCTGAAGCTCAAGGTAGACGGTGGTACCCTCTACCCGGGTATTCTTAATCATGCCGAAGGATACCAGGTCGCGGCTCATCCCAGGGTACTTGACCTCGCGCAGCGCTGAGATGACCGCATCTTCCGTCAACTGAGGCGTTACCATGCCGGCGCCCCCTGTCCCCCGCCGGTCAGGGCTCGCTTGCCCTCAGGCGAGATCATGTCCGGATTCCAGGCCGGTTCCCATACGATCTCAACGGTCACGCCGGTGACGGCTGGTAACTCCCGGAGGGCGCGGTCGACCGCCTGAACGAAGCTGGCGTGCATGGGGCAGCCTCGTGTGGTGAGCGTCATGCGGATCCCGATGTCACCGCCTTGGATCTGCACATCGTAAACGAGGCCCAGATCGACGATATTCACTCCCAACTCCGGATCAATGAGCTTCCGGAGGGTCGCATAGACCTGCTCTTCAGTTATCGGTGATGTTTCCGGTTGCGTCATCATCTCTCCTTTCTGTACCTGTACTTCTTGACTCGCGCCGCCAATCGACTGGGGATCCTATACTCCCACAGTCTGCGCCTCAGGAAGCGGCGTCAGGCGGGGAACCAGGTGGCGGTAGATCCGGCAAACGGCGACAGCGAACGTCAAACCCGCAACAGCCAATACAAGGGTGCCAACCTGGAGGAGCAGCCAGGACGTAAAGATTACGCCGGCTGCGGTCATGGCGAGACCCGCGTAGAGCAGCCAGAACTCCATCCGAGGCGTTGATTCGCCGAGTAGCTGGGTAGCGGCCGGAACAGGCCGGAGTCCTACAAGGTCGCTGTAACGGTGGTGCCAGACCAGGAATGGGATGATTTTATACATCATACCAATGATCGTTACGGAAATCCAGCCCAGAAGCGCCAGCACCCCATACCCAAAAGCCAGGCGAGCGCCGAATTCCTCGCTCGGAACCCAACCGGTACTCAGCCAGAGCCCCAGGATCGTCACAATCACCAGCATCATCATTGCACTCAGGGAATGCCGCAGCCCCCAGTCCAGCCGTGGGCGCCGGCGCGTCCGCAGGACCTCGCACATCGTCCACAAGAACAGGCCCACCGCCACGGCGATCAGGAGGGCGCACAGCGCAGCCCACGCACTCTCCATCAACAGCGATAGATAGAGACCCGCGAGGCCGGCGTTGAGCAGCCAGAACTCCCGATAGGCCCACCGCTCATCGCGCAGCTCGCTCAGACTGAACATCGCGATCAGCTTGTAGCTCGCTCCGAAGATCATCATCGTGACCCAGCCAATACCGCCTAAATGGGCGTGGGCGTGGATCGTCCGCAGGACCTGACCTCCAAGGAAGTCGAACATCTTATCGAGCGCCATCAGATTGCCCATAACCGCTGTGGAGGCCAGATAGACCAGCGCGGCCGCTACGTGTCGCCCCACGATATCCCAGCGGGGGAGCTGCCACATCGTCCATCCCATATTGATCAGGAAGAGCGTGATGGCGATCAGCACCAGGCCCGCGCCGATCGCGACACCATGGTGATGACCGATCCAGAAATGGCTGACCATCAGCGCGACGCCTGACAGCATGATCCAATACTGCCAGCAGGCCAGGCGTTCGCTCCACAGCGTAGTCTCCAGGGCGACCGGAACCAACTGAAACGACGCGCCCATGACGGTCATTGTGATCCACCCAAGCGTCAGCAGGTGGGTGAGGGCGAGGGTGTGCCCCTGGTAGTAGAAGTCCAGCAGATTGTCGACCTGCCACGGCGCCCATAACAAGGCGGTCACAAAGGCCGCCTGCGCCGTCACGAAATAGCGCAGCGGCACCCACAGTGACGGTTGTCTGGCCGGGGCGGCGCTACTTCCAGATGCGGGTTTCGAACCAACCATTCATTGTCTCTTCGGTGGAGAAGCTGAAACCTCGCTCCTCCAGCTTGGGATAGAGCAGCATCGGCCGCCGATCGGTCATGGCCAGGATCTGCCCACTCTCCGCAATCCGAGGGAGGTTCTCCAGGATCTTCGCCATCGGCTGTGGCGGCTCCAGTCCGCGGGCATCTACGACAATCGCGTCCCCGGCAGGCGCCGCCGGCCTCGATGCCGTGGATGGCGCCGGAGCGGTTGCGGCCTGCGCGTCCGCGCGATAAAACGTGATGCACCAGTCTTGCGGACCGCGCTTCTGCGTCCAGTGTGTGAAACCCCGCTGCGCCATCACGCCATACAACGGGATCGGCTCGAAGATATTGTACAGCACGAATATCTGATCGTCTTTGAGCAACATGACAGTTTGCATGATCCGCTGAAACGGCTCTTCTCCTGCCCGCACCTGGTCGCGGACATCCAGGATTACCCGACGATCATCGGGCACGTTCCGAAGCGCCTCGGGCATTGACGGGCCCTCGCCGTGACAACTACTCTCATTAGCCATAAGTCGTATTCCTCCTTGTTTAGAAAATGTCGATCGCGTTGCGTTGAACCTTGAACGTTGAACCTTGAACGTTGAACCTCGCACCTTGAACGTTGAACTCGTCAACTCGATTGTAGTATAGAGCGGAAGATTCAAGGATGTCTGCGACTTTGGTCTCATGTCTTGCAGGTCTTGCAGGTAAGGATACGATCAGAGCATACGGATCAGGGCGGCCCGACTCACGATCACAACCCCGTGGCGATCAAACGTGATGGCGCCCTCCTTTTCCAGGGCCTTGAAGGCGCGGCCGACCATCTCGCGGGCCGTTCCCACAACGGACGCCATCTCCTGTTGCGTAGACTGCTGCTTCAGGCGCAAACCGCCCTGGCCGTCATCCTCGGCCATCTCCAGAAGGTGCTTGGCCACACGGCTGGTCACGCTGCGAAACGACAGGTCCTCCACCTTGCGCGTAAAATAGCGAAGCTTCCCGGCAAACGCCTTGAGAAAGCCGATGGCAATGGCCGGGTGTTCCTCGACCAGGCGCCGCATCCCCTCCCGCCGGATACCCCAGAGCGCCGCAGGCTCCACCGCCTGGGCGTTGGCAGGGTTCGGCCCGCCGTCAAAAATCGGAACCTCGTTAAAGCAGTCGCCGGCCTCCGCAATCCGGAGGACCTGTTCGCGCCCGTCAGGGGACAGCTTGAAGATCTTCACCTTCCCGGATCGAACGACGTACATCGCCTGAGCCGGCTCCCCCTCGGTAAAGAGCACGTGGCCCTTCTCTAACCGCACCTCGAATGCGTTGGCCCGGATGCCGTCCAACGCTCGCGCATCAAGGTCCTGAAAATACGAAATCGCTTTTAACTGCTCCGACAGCATAGCCATCCTGGGACAGCGAAACAGGAACGTTTTAAACGCCCGGTAACATTGTAGGGGGACAAACCGCACAGGTCAATCATTCTACATGATTTGACCGGCGATGGTTTTTCCTGTAGGTTCTACCTTGGGAAAAGTCACCTGGTGGCCAACAACACGACATAAGCCTCAAGCGGTTTGTCATTGCGAGCGACCAACGGGAGCGCGGCAATCTCACCGTATTTTGACTGCGAGATTGCTTCGTCGCTGCGCTCCTCGCAATGACATGAGTGAGGGAAACTTTCGGGACAATGACGTCCATTGTTGCGATGTATGACGCAATGTATAAAAATATTCGACGCCTTCTCTCCCGTTTAGTACCCACAATAGCAATCGTGGGCATTATGCTCGGACTCGTCGTTGGTGGTCTGTCGATCGGGACCGACCTGTGGGCGGATGATGTACGGCCCGAAAAGGGCCACTTCGCGCCTGACTTTACGCTGAAGACGCTTGAGGGCAATACCGTTCGGCTCTCGGAGTTGCGCGGCAAGAAGGTTGTGTTGATTAACTTCTGGGCCACCTGGTGCCCCCCTTGCCGCTTGGAAATGCCGACGATGCAGCAGATCTACTCGGAGTACAAGGACAAAGGATTCGAGATCCTCGCAGTCAACATCGAGTCCGACGCGAACCAGGCCATCAGTGACTTCGCGAAAGAGCTTCGCCTGACCTTTCCCATTCTGTTGGACCCCGACATGAAAGTTATCCGCAAGTTCCGGGTCATCGGGCTTCCGGTCTCGGTTCTGATCGACCGCCAAGGTTTCGTTCATGCCAAGGAGATCGGATATCATGACTGGACCACCAGGGCTTCGCGAAAGCAAGTCGAGGCGCTCCTGAACTCGCACTAAAGCGAGAGCCCAAAAGCAGGGTTTGGGGTATAGGGTATAGGGTGGAGTGCACAGGGTTTGAAGGAAAACCTATGCCTTATGACCCCATACCCCATCCTTTTCGCCGCGCACGTCTCTTGAGCATCGTTCTCATCGCCCTGCCTAGAAGATAATCACCTTTTTTTCATAGCGCTCCACTTCACATAAACCTCAGATCACCATTTACCTTCAATTCTCCTGGCGTAACGCCGCGTTTTTCGGTCATTTCTCTTATCCCCCTACCCTACTTCGCAGCGATGGTACCCGCAGCAGTCTGTCGTTGAGCGAAGCTGGCTCGCTTCTTGCGAGCGTACCGATTCGACTCGGTCAACGGGGACTTTCTAAGCAGTCACACCCAAAGAGGGGAGGAATCAATGAGAGTGCGGAAGTTGAAGCAACTGGCAGTGGCTGGAGTAGTCATGGGCGGGGCGTTCTTCCTTGGATCCACAATCGGGGCGCCTGCGGCCTGGGCTGAGGACGCCAAGGATCGACAGATCAAAGAGTTGCGGGAGCTGGTAGAACGGATGGGGCAGCGGCTCAACCAACTCGAAAACCAGGTCGGCGCCAAGAAAGACGTAGCCGCAGCGCCGGCGTCGGGCGCGCCGGCGGAGGCCGCTCAAAGTCTGGGCGATCGAATCAAGAATCTGGAGGAGGCCGTCAAGGGTACCCCCATCCTGGCCACCATGAAAGACTGGCAGTTCGGGGGACATGTGGCCGTCTCCTATAACTATAATTTCAGAGATCCACAATCGCAGAATAATGGACTCAGACTCTTCGACAACAAGGCTAATCAATTTGACATCAACCAGGCCGAGTTTTATGTCGAAAAACCGACCAGCGAGGCATCACCTGCCGGCTTTGGCTTTGACGTCGTTCTTGGACGCGACGCCAAGCAGATTCACTCGACGGGGCTCGGTGAGGCGAATCAGCCGTTTGATCTGACTCAGGCCTATGTCACCTACAAGGTACCGATCGGCAGGGGCCTGGATCTCAAAGGCGGAAAGTTCGTGACCCTGCACGGCGCCGAGGTTATCCGCCGAACGGGCAATTTCAACATCTCGCGTTCGATGGCCTTCTCCTACGCCATCCCGTTCACTCACACGGGTGTGATGGCGACCTACCCCTTTACCGATTGGCTTTCGACCACCGTAGGGATTGTGAACGGCTGGGATAACACCGACGACAACAACCGAGGCAAGTCGTTCCATGGCGCAGCCACCGTCACGCCGACCTTCCTGAAGGATTTCACGCTCACCCTCGGCGGGTCATGGGGGGCTGAAACAGTCTCTGCTGCGTTCGACCCTACTCGTAACGTCAATCGTAACGGTCCGAAGCGAGGCCTTATCGATTTGATCGCCACCTATAAGCCGATCGCGCCGCTCACCCTCACGCTGAACTACGACTATGGGAGGCAGGAGGAAGCCTTCGTCGATGATGGTGATACCGCGATCTGGCACGCAGTGGCGGCCTATGCCATGTACGACATCACCGACAGACTCACGGTCGGCGTGCGGGGTGAGTACTTCAGGGACCAGGATGGCTTCCGGCTCCCAGTCGCAACGCCAGGTGAAAAACTGGAGGTCTGGGGTACGACACTCACCAGCCGATACAAGTTGTTCGATCACCTGTTCGCCAATATCGAGTATCGCCACGACCAGGCGAGGCACGGCAAAGAGGTGTTTGACAGACATGACGGAACACAAAACACCAAGTCCCAAAATACGGTTCAAGGCGAGCTGATCTACCAGTTCTAAGCGTAACGGGCGACGGCGGCTGCCTCGCGGTAGAGGCAGCCGCCCGAATCCTACAGCGGCGTGAGGACGCGCCCTGAAGACAGTAAGGAGGAAGCGATGTTCACCCAATTGAGACGACAAGCGGTTCTGGCCATGGCTTTCATGGCCCTGCTGTTCCTCGGATTGGCGACCACTCTTTGGGCCCAGGAGACGCCGGCACCGGCAACAACGGCCGTCGCCGAGACTGTCACCTTCACCAAGGAGATGGCTGACGCCATCAAGGATTATAAGATCGCAGTTGATACCCTCTGGGTTATGGTCACGGCATTCCTGGTCTTCTTCATGAACCTCGGATTCGGCATGGTAGAATCCGGGCTCTGCCGAGCCAAGAATACCGTTAATATCCTGTCAAAAAACTTCATCGTCTTTGCCATCTCATCGCTTGCCTTCTACATCCTTGGATGGGGACTCATGTTCGGCGACGGCAATCCCTTCGTCGGTCTGAAGGGACTGTGGTTCGTGAGCGGGGCCGACAATAGCCCGGCCATGGGCGACGCCTACCAGGGGGTCTACAGCGCCATCAACTGGACCGGCGTCCCGATCTGGGCAAAGTTCTTCTTCCAGCTTGTCTTTGCCGGTACCGCGGCGACGATCGTATCCGGCGCAGTGGCCGAGCGGATCAAGTTCCACTCCTTCATCGTCTTTACGTTCGTCATCGCCGGCGTCATCTACCCGGTAGTCGGTCACTGGGTCTGGGGCGGAGGGTGGCTCCAGAAGCTCGGAATGTGGGACTTCGCCGGCTCGACGGTCGTCCACTCGGTTGGCGGCTGGGCGGCGCTGGCCGGGATCCTTATGCTGGGACCTCGCATCGGCAAGTACACCAAAGACGGCAAGGTCAATCCGATACCGGGCCACAGCATGACAGCCGCCACGATCGGCGCCTTCGTCCTCTGGTTCGGGTGGTTTGGCTTCAATCCGGGAAGCACCATGGCGGCCTCCTGGAACGACATCTCCCGCATCGCCGTCACCACTAACAGCGCGGCGGCAGCGGGGGCCTTCAGCGCTACCCTTGCCGCATGGTTGCTGATCGGCAAGCCCGATCTCTCGATGACCTTGAACGGATGTCTGGCCGGACTCGTCGCCATTACGGCCCCTTGTGCGTTTGTAAGCGTCGGCAGCTCGGTCGTGATCGGTCTTATCGCAGGGGTCGTCGTGGTCGCGGCAGTCCTGATGTTCGACAATGTGAAGATCGATGATCCCGTCGGCGCCACCTCCGTCCACCTGGTGTGCGGGGTCATGGGTACCCTGTTCGTGGGCCTGTTCGCTCAGGACAGTATCATGCCGAAGACTACCGGGAACGGACTCTTCTTCGGGGGCGGGTTGGCACTACTGAAGGCTCAGGCGATCGGGGCCCTTGGCGTCGGCCTGTTCAGCTTTACGGTCTCATTGGCGGCGTGGGCCGTCATCAAGATGGTCATGGGAATGCGCGTGAGTCCGGAGGAGGAAATGGAAGGACTCGACTACGGCGAGCACGGGATGCTGGCCTATCCGGACTTTCAGGGGGTGACCCATTCCATTGGGGTACCAGGCTCAGCCCCGGATTCCGGATATCAGATGAGCCAGGTGACAGTACCAAAGAGGGCTCCGGCGCACCAATAGCATCACTTCTCTCCCTATGCCATGCGAAAAACGGTAGTAATCGTTGATGACAGCCTTGGATCGCGGGCGACTCTCAGCCAAGCGCTCAAACGACTTGGATGCGAGGTGGTGGGAGAAGGCTCGCGTGGCTCCGAGGCGATTCGCCTGGTCCAAACGCTGAAACCCGATGTGCTGTTCCTGGCGGTGGGTCTCCCGGATATGGATGGCCTGACAGTGGCTGCTCATATCCTGGAGGCCCTCCCCCTTCCGATCCTGATTCTGAGCAGCCATCTCGACCAGGAGTTGATCCAGCGCGCCAAGGAGGCGGGCGTCATGGCGTATCTGCTGAAGCCGCTTCGCGAGGAGGAGTTGCTGCCGGCCATCGAGCTGGCGATCTCCCGATTCGAGGAATTCAACGCCCTGAGAAAAGAGAACGCGGACTTGAGGCGAATCCTTGAGGACCGGAAGCTGATTGAGCGCGCCAAGGGCATTCTGATGGAACGAGAACGGATCTCCGAACAGCAGGCGTTTGCGCGGATCCAGAAAACCAGTATGAACACACGGCGATCAATGGCCGAGATCGCTCAGGCCATCTTGCTGAGCGAAGCGGTCACCGGTAGAGCTTAGGCGAATGGGCCAATGCGGCCAACCGCAGCGCTGTTGCTGCGGGACACGACGATAGTTGCGATCAACGGTGATCGTATGACCCGTGACGAATGATGATTGTATAGTGTAAGGACACGGGAAGATGAAAGGGGTGCTCCACCCCCTATTTGTACACCTCCCCATCGCCCTGCTCTTCATGGCCTTTATGACGATGGGGTATTGGCTGCTCCGAGGGTTGGCGACATCGGTGTTTGAGAACCGAATCTACAGCCTGACGCGCTTCAATACCGCTGCCGGCGTGGTGTGCGTCCTCTTGTCCATGGCGACAGGGTTCCGGGATGTCCTGGCCGGATATTGGATCGCCTTCAACTCTCCCCTTGGTAAATGGCTGTACGTCAAGGTCATCCTGGCTGCACTCATGGTGGTCATCTACAGTACGTTTCTCTGGCAAAGCCGCAAGAAACCCCAGTATCTACAAGAAGACCCCAAGATCATGACGTGGTGTCTGACGACGCAGTTGGTAGGCTTCCTCCTGGTCATCACCGTCACCGCGCTTGGGACGATGCTGGTGTTTTATCCTCACGTCCTGGCGCAAATCGGATGAGGACTCGACGGATGAAAGGTATGAGTGCATGAGACGAACGCCTGCGCAGATCGTAGTGCTCGGAGGGGGGTTCGGCGGCCTGTACGCGGCCATGACGCTGCAGCGGGAGCTGGCCGGATCTGACGTCGCCCAGGTCACCCTGGTGGACCGACGCAACTATTTCACCTTCACCCCGTTCCTCCCTGAGGTGGCCGCAGGCACCCTTGGCCGGGCGCATGTGACCTACCCCTTCAGGTTCCTGGCCCAGAAAGGCCAGTTTCGTTTTATTCAAGGCGTGGTGCAGACCTTTGACCTCGGCAATCGGACGATCCAGACGGACACCACCACCATCCCCTACGATTATCTGATTGTCTCGCTTGGGGGAGTGCCTTCCTTCTTCGGCAATCCCCAGATCGAGGCGCACACCCTGACACTCAACTCGGTGGACGATGCGCTGGGCATTCGCAACCATGTGATCAGGCTCTTCGAGCAGGCCGTGGTTGAGCCGGATCCGATCCGTCGGCGTCAGCTTCTCACCTTCGTGGTGGCCGGAGCCGGACCCTGCGGCGTGGAGCTGGCCGCTGAGTTGCACCATCTGATCCGGACGGCCCTGCTCAAGTACTATCCGGTGGACCCATCTGAGGTCCGGATCGTGTTGGTGTCCAAGGGCGATCGGATCCTCCCTGACTTTGGCGGCAAGCTGGCCGACACCGGTCAGCAGACGCTGATGAGGCGTGGGATTGAGGTCAGGCTGAACAGTCGCGTGACCGGGGCAAGCGCGGAGCACGTAGAGCTTAATGATGACGAGACCATCCCCACACGGACCCCCATCTGGGCAGCCGGCGTGACCCCGAACCCTATATTGGCCAGACTGCCCGTGCCAAAGAACCCGCAGGGAGGCGTTGTAGTCGATGAGTTTCTCAATATTCCCGAGTTCCCGGAGGTGTACGTGATCGGGGATGGCGCATCCGTCGTTGATCGACGCCAAGGGCGACCGTATCCTGCCCTGGCGCCGGTGGCGATTCGCCAGGGGATCCGGGCCGCCGGCAATATCATGAATACCCTCCAGGGGAGAGCCGCGGAGCCGTTTCGATTTGACTTCACCGGCAATATCGTCGGGCTCGGGTGCGGGATGGCCCTCGTCAACCTGTTGGGCATCAAGTTTCATGGTCGGATTGGGTGGTGGCTCTACCGGATGATCCACCTGCAGCGATTGGTCAGCTTCAGAAACAAGGCGTCACTCGCCCTCACCCTGGCGCTGAATGCGATCTTTGATCGGGACCTCTCCTGCGAAACCTGGCCCGAGGCCGACCAGAGCATGAACAGTGAAAAGGTCTCGCAGGCTCTCCCGGATTCAGGCGCGCCAGTCACCTCCTGACCCCCTCTGCCCTCGTCTACCGCCCCAAGCCGCGACTTTCACCGATGTTCGCTATTCCTTCGCCACCTATCTGCTAGAAGAGGGTTACGATATCCGGACGGTCCAGGAGCTGTTGGGCCACCGGGATGTCAGCACGACGATGATCTATACCCGCCATGAGCCTACCGACTGAATTGCGGGCACAGTTAGCGGGCCTTCCGGTCGAGCCCTTGTTACCTATAATGGAATCCATTATAATGTGACGTGTGATACGTTCCTTCGGGAATCTCGGCACTGAGGACATCTTTGACGGAGCTGATACCCAGGCGGCCCGCAGGGTATGCCCGAGATCTCTCTGGGGAGTGGCACGACGGAAGCTCGATCAGATCAACCGGGTTCGGGAGCTCGCGGAACTTACTGTTCCACCTGGCAATCGGCTCGAGCGTCTGCGCAGCGACCGGCGTGGACAGTACAGCATACGGATCAATGACCAGTATCGGGTGTGTTTCCATTGGGAGGCTAACTATGCCGACGACGTCGAGATTGCAGAGTACCATTAGTCGCTGCGAGTCCGCCCAGCGATCCGCCCGCGCCGGGGCGCTCGTGACACGGCGCCTCCCCGGGCACAGAGCCCCCACGCATCCGGGGGAGATGTTGTTGGAGGAGTTCCTGAAGCCGCTGGGAGTGAGCCAGTCCGCCTTTGCCATCCGACTGGGGATTTCTTTCCCGCGACTCAACGAGATCGTCCGAGGGAAGCGGGCGGTCACCCCGGACACCGCGCTTCGACTCGGACGCGTTCTCGGAACTTCCGCTGATTTCTGGCTGGGTCTGCAGCAGGACTGGGATCTTTGGCATGCCATGCGGGGCAAGAAGGCCGCGCAAATCGCTGAACTGGAACCCCTCCGCCAGATCGCGTGACAAGCCGCCTGAACCCGCCCGCCGATCGTGTCACCGGGACCTTGCAAGGTTGACCAAGGTGTCGTTCACCTCATCGCCGAACACCTCCGGAAGCCGAAACTGCACGCCGTTTTCATCACCGCCCCCAGCCGCAACTACCACTACCCCATTTCGCATCCGCCGGTGGTACGCCTACGGAGATGATAGCTCCCACCCTCCCCCTCGCCCCCATCTGGCAAACCAGAAATTCCTTGCTAACTGCTGAACAACGCAATAGAATTTGCATTGACGACGAAAATAGCTGATAAAGATAGGCTGACCAGCCTGCTTCATAGCTCTGCAGACAAAAATGCAGGGAATCATTTCGTCCGGGCCAGCGTCTGCATACGGGTTAGGTGGTCTCCATTAATGCACCTCATGGGGGGAGTGATGAATCTGACGTGGAACAAGTGCGAGGGTGACAAGTGGTGCCCCTTCCTGACGGTGAACCTCGACCACCCTCATTTCCACCTCCTCGAAGGCGTCTACATCATCTGGCATGGGGGCCAAACGCCTCGGACTGTTTACGTCGGGCAAGGGACAATCGCCGAGAGGCTCAGAGCTCATCGGCTAGAACAGGAGATTTTGCAGTACAGCCCTATGGGCCTCTTCGTGACCTGGGCCCAAGTTGACCGAGCCAGCAGGGATGGAGTGGAACGCTTTCTCGCCGAAAGCCTGCGACCAATGGTAGGAACGCGCTCTCCACTCGCGGGGCCTATCCAGGTGAATCTCCCGTGGTGACGAGAATCGAAGCCGGTGCGCAGTAAGGAGTACATGCCAGATGAGCTCGCCGCCCGACGAACCTCAGGTCATCACGCATCGGATTCCTCGAATCGAGGTCTACCAAGTCACGGACGATGAATTGAGGAGGATCGAGGATGGGTTTGGTCAGGTTGGTCAGGATCTCACCTTCGCTGTCGCGGCACTTTCGTTCTGCATCGCCTTCGTAATCGTCCTCGCCACAGTAAGCCTCTCAGAGGGGCTCTTCATCATCTTCCTGTCCCTTGTTGTCATCTCTGCCCTTGTGGCCCTGTATACTGGTGTCCGATGGTGGCGAGCCAAGAAGGCCGCCCCTGGGGTGATTGCGACGATACGAAGCCGACGAGTCGAGCCGCAGGCTAGCCAGGACGAACACGGCGCTAAAATGAGGGGGCCGTAGAACAGCGGCATGCGCCTGGTAGCGTTGCCCACCGTAGCGTGCGACTCAACGCGGACGTTAGGCAGAAACGGAGGCACATCATAGAACCCGTTTACGATCGTCAAGGCGCAGTAGTCGGGTGGATACATGAAGGTCGTATTCTCGACCGTTCAAATCGGTATCGAGGATTTCTTAACGGCAACGCTCTATACTCAATGTCAGGAAGGTACTTGGGTCGGTATCGCAACGGCTTCTTCCGCGATAGGTCCGGCAGCGCGGTCGCATTTACGCAAGGCGCATCTGGCGGACCTATTCCGCCAATTCCGCACATCCCGCCGATTCCCCCAATTCCTCTAATTCCGCCGATCAACCCCATTCCACCAATTGCACCGATTGCGCCAATCGAATCACTTGGCTGGGGCACCGACTGGGATTCGTACTTGAACGGGTGATGCGTCTTGCCCAGTCCTCATCAGAAAGGGTAGCTACCATGCGAAATCTAGCAATACTACTCAACATCGCCTTGATTGGCCTCTTCCTGTACTTTCTCGTGACGAAAGGCCTCCCTAAGGAAGGCTCCGAGTCCTTGATTGCACTTCTATTATTCGCTGCTCCAACCTCGACTCTATGGGCACTACTAATCGACAAGGACGAAAATTGGCTCTCATTGTATCTGAGGCGGAAAGCTCTCGAAGAGCGGAAGAAGATTCAAAGCCTCAGCTCCGACAAGCATTCGTAACCACATCTAAAGAAGATAAGGACAATGCCCATGTCTGTTCAGTACAGTAGGCTGGGTTGAGGAAGCAAACCCAGCTCAATAACCCTGGCGGCATCGTGGGAAGTCGTGGCCTGTCAATGGGAGTAACCGGAGTGCTGGGATTCGCTTTGCTCATCCCAGCCTACCGCACTATCGGAAAACCGGATAGGCTGACATAGGTGCAGCGTTTGCCGTCGTCCGGATTCATGCAAATTTCTTGTTAAGTGCTGGAAAAGGTTATAGAGTTGGGACCAGCTTCAAGAACGGCTGATCGACATAGATTGATCAGCTTACATGCATGATAGTTGGGCGGCGAGGAAGATAGCGAAAGGGCACTGCGTCTGAATGGATCCTATATCTTGGTCTGCCTTAGGCGTCGTATTACGCAATGTGTCCTTTCCAATAGGCCTTTGCGCAATTCTGGGGCTCGGTCTTTTGGGCCTCGGGCTATCTTCGTCACAGTCGTCATTCACATGGGCCGCTGCCGCGCTGATCTTTACCTCTCTGGGCGGTTACACCTTCACCAACCGAGCCGGAAGAATCTATTTTCCCGGCGAGCGACGTCGCTGGCACCAAGACATCTATTGGAAGAATTGCCTTGGGGCTGCGCTATGCTTCTCAGCTGCCCTTGCGTGCCTGTATTTCGCCCTCAAGCCGACCGAGGCGTCATGGTTGCTTCGAGCGACAACTGCTGACCCGTAGGTTGGTGATGTTACTGTCGAAATGCAACTTGCCGCCCAACCAGGCGCTGCAGCGGACGGGGGGACCGTGGCGGTTTGCAGCTTGCTGGCCCAGTCACAGGCCAGTGGCAGTGCTGCCCCAGCCGCTGAGCTTTCCGTTTGACAGACCTCGAGGTATTGTGTAGTGCCGGCAGGATGGTAAGATCCGGAACAGGGAGATGCGCGATGAGTCGCTGGGTGTTTGAACCTGGACATACCGCAGCCGAGTTCTGCGTACGACACATGATGGTGACGTACGTCCGGGGTCACTTCAAGGACGTACATGGCACGCTGGAGTTCGATCCGGAGGCTCCCGCCGTGTCCGGCGTCGAGGCGGTCATCGATGCGCGCGGTCTCTGGAGCGGTGAGCCTGATCGCGATACCCACCTTAGGGGTCCTGACTTCCTCGATGTCGAGCGCTTCCCCGAGATCACCTTTCGCGGACGCCAGGTCCGCCTCGCAGGGGCTAACGAGGCGGTGGTAGTCGGCGATCTCACGCTGCGCGGGGTGACCCGATCCGTCGACCTGCACGTCCGCTACCTCGGACAGTGGCAGACGCCGTGGTGGAAGGATGGTGTAGACACAGGACCCAAGACCCGCGCCGGGTTTCTTGCCACCGCCCGGATCAACCGTCACGACTTTGGCGTGAGCTGGAACAGTGCGCTCGATCGGGGCGGTGTGGTGGTTGGCGACGATGTGACGGTAACCATCGACGCCGAGGCCATCCTTCAGTCCTAGAGGGGCGCGCCGGAGGGTGTGTCACCGGGAACGGTGACCAGCCCTCGAATAAGCTCGGTAGGCTAGGTTGAGGAACGACACCCGGCTCAATGGCCTTCCCTCGACTCTCTTCCGCTTGACCAGAACAAGGACTCCTTGTATCCTTACTTCAAGAGGAATAGGAAATGCTGGCGAAAAAAACATCCAAGAATCAGATCACACTTCCGAAGGCCATCGTCACTCAACTTCCAGAGGTCGAGTACTTCGAGGTCTCGCTCCGGAAGGGCGAGGTAGTCTTAAAGCCGGTTGAGGTGACCGTTCCAGGAGAGAGACTGAAGGTGGTGCGCGCCAAGATCAGGGCGTTGGGGTTGACCGAGCAGGACGTTGATCGGGCGATCCGCTGGGCGCGAGATCGTCAGACCTGATGCGCGTCGTACTGGATACGAACACGCTCATCTCGGCCCTTCTGTTCTCCGGTACCGCTTCCCGACTCGTTCCCTTGTGGCAATCTCAGCGCATCACGGTCCTACTGTCTAAAGCGATCCTCCAGGAATACCTCCGGGTCTTTACCTATCCGAAGTTCCGCTTAACCGACTGGGAGGTGAGAGGATTGATCGAAGAAGAGTTGTTGCCCTTTGTTGAAACGGTCAGGGTGAGGAAGCGTGTTACCGCCGTTCGGCGGGATCCTGAAGATGATAAGTTTCTGGAGTGTGCTGTAGCCGGCCTGGCCGAGTATCTCGTGACAGGGGACCAGGATCTTTTGGAGCTAAGGACTTACCGTGGAATCGCGATCTGCACAGTGGGGACGTTTTTAAAGATACATGGTGACGAGTAGACCTGAGACAGACTTCGAAGTGGATTGATCGATGGAGTCCAGGACCGTCGAGCCGTTTCGGTTCGACTTCACCGGCAACATTGTCGGGCTCGGGTGCGGAATGGCCCTGGTCAATCTGCTGGGCATCAAGTTTCATGGTCGGGTCGGCTGGTGGCTCTACCGGATGATCCACCTACAGCGCCTGGTCAGCTTCAGAAATAAGGCATCGCTCGCCCTGACCCTCGCGCTGAATGCGATCTTCGATCGCGATCTCTCCTGCGAAACCTGGCCCGAGACCGACCAAAACATGAACAACGCAAGGATCTCCTCATCTCTCTCAGATTCCGGCGCGCCCGTCACCTCCTGACCACGCGCGCTCTGTCCCTCACCGCCCTCCCCTACCACGATTTTCACCGATACTCGCTATTCCTTTGCCACCGATCTGTAGAAGAGGATCACGATATCCTACAGTCCAGGAGCTGTTGGGTCATCGGGATGTCAGCATGCGATGACCTAGACCCATGTGCTGAACCGAGGCGGGATGGGGGTTTGCAGCCCTTAAATAGCCTCGGATGTGGTCCAGACGCTTCGCGGTCGGAGGCGGGATAGGCTGACATAGGTGCAGCGTTTGCCGCCGGCAGCATTGATAAGAATTTGTTGCTAACTACACGAGAAGGTTATACGATCTGCCTGATCTTAATAAACAGTTCGTCGGGCTGATCAGCATACATAGTAGTTAGCTGTCTGGGAGTCTGGGAGCGCCATGAACGTCAAAGCGGGTTCGGATATCAGCATCGTCGTCGAACAAGGCGACGCCTTGCAATTCGATGCAGACGTATTGGTCTTGAAATACGCCGACGCCATGTACGGCGTGGATCGCGCCGCCGTACAGGCCCTCGCCAGGTCCGTACCAGATATCCAGGCTCGGTTGCCGAAACCCGCGGGGTTCTACATCACGCCGCCAACCGACGCCGTAGCCCCGGGTCGGGTTCTCTTTGTGGGAGTCGGTCCACTCCGCCAGTTCGGGTATGGGGAGATCCGCAAGTTTGGCCGGAAGGCACTGGAAGCTCTTGCCGGCGAGATGCCGCACGCGGGCCATGTGGCCTTGACAATTCACGGGCCGGGGTACGGTCTCGACGAGGCCGAGGCGTTTGAGTCAGAAGTCGCTGGGCTGCTGGACGCAGTCGCCAGCGGTGACTTTCCAGCAGACCTCGCCAAGGTGACGATTGTCGAGGCGAATGCCGGGCGTGCGAAGCGCCTCAAAGCCCTGCTCGGTCAGCTCCTGCCTGGTGGACCACCTGGCTCTCGCAGCCGTCCCGCTCGACCGCTCTCTTTGGTACCGGATCGTCTGCGGTCAGTTGGCTACGACTCCCAGAGCAAGCCGCACGTCTTCGTTGCCATGCCCTTCGCAGACGAGATGGATGACGTGTTCCACTACGGGATTCAAGGTGCGGTGAATGCGGCTGGATTCCTCTGCGAGAGAGCGGATCTGTCAGCCTTCACCGGTGACGTGATGGAGTGGGTGAGGACACGCATCTCGAGCGCAACGCTCGTTATCGCTGATTTATCGGATGCGAACCCAAACGTGTATCTCGAAGTAGGCTATGCATGGGGATGCGGTCGGCCTACGGTGTTGCTTGTGAAAGACACATCACAGCTGAAGTTCGACGTGAAGGGCCAAAGGTGTCTTGTCTACAAGAAGATCAAGGACCTGGAGACATCGCTCCGTTCGGAGCTCGACGGCCTTAAGGGAACCCTGTGATGGCCGCGGGTGACAGCTAACAGCAGCATCAGCGGACGGCGCTCCGCGCCGCCGCTGATGCTGGGCGTTGCGGCACACACTGGAAAATCGATCACGGCAGTCGGCTTCCGGTCAGGCGCGGACGTCCGTGGAACGTCAGAGCGGCGGCGGCGTTCCACAGGGTGCCGCTGAGGTTTCGTAGTAGCCGCTCTCCTAAGAGCGCCCCGTTCGATGGCGGTTCCGCGGCCCTAGCCTTCGGCCGGTGAAGCCGGGAAGAATGGTCCATCCCCGGAACGTGTTAACGTGTCCGCCGAAGCCGTGCGGAGTCCGCACCTTATGTCGTCCACCCACTACACAATAGGAGAAACCCCATGAAAAAAGTGCTCGGATTGTCCATCGTTCTGACCGTCGCGCCGGTTGCTCAAGCTGCTGATATTGACGTCGGCAAAGCGACAGTCGCCACCGTGTGCGCGGCCTGCCACGGCCCGACCGGGGTGAGCGTGAGCGATACCATCCCCAATCTTGCGGCCCAGCGGACCGGCTACCTCGAAGCACAACTGAAGGCGCTCAAGGAGGGCACACGCAAGAACCCTATCATGAACGCCATCGCCGCTCAACTGAGCCCAGAAGACATGGCGAACGTCGCCGCGTATTTCGCCGCGCAGCCCGGGCCGCAGGCGGGCGCCAAGTCAAGCTTTCTGCCGAACGTCGCGAAAACCCGCGTGACCTTCCCGGAGGGCTACAAGGACACGTTTACGAAGTACCACACGATCAATTTTCCCGCGACCAAGCAGGTGCGATACTACTATGCCAACAAGGCCGCCGTGCAGGCCGCTAAAGAAGGCAAGCCGCTGCCCGACGGCTCGATGCTGTTCGCCGAGGTCTACGCGGCAAAACTCGACGCCGACAGGAAACCGCTTATGGGCGGCGACGGCTTTTTCGTGGCGGAGAAGCTCCTCTTCTACACGGCGATGGCGCGAGGAGCAGGCTGGGGCAATGAGATGCCCGATATGCTGCGTAACGGGGACTGGAACTACGCCATTTTCACCACCGACAAGCAACACCGACCGGGAGTGAACCAGGCCGAGTGCCTCGCCTGCCACAAGCCGCTCGACAATGCGAGCTATACCTTCACGCTGAAGCAGCTCGTAGAAGCGAAGTAGGCCGGGCGACGGTCGGTGCCTTGGCGGCGGCCAAGCTGCCCGCGCCGCGAATATCCGGAACAGGTCCAACGCGGACACTTGGAGCGTCACAATGCCGCATAACCATCGCATGGACGGCGACGCGAGGTAAACCGCGCGTCATGCGGGGCGTTGGACAGACCTTGAGGTATGGTGTAGTGCCGGCGGGATGGTAAGATCCGGAACAGGGAGACGCGCGATGAGTCGTTGGACGTTTGAACCTGGACATACCGCAGCCGAGTTCTGTGTGCGACACATGATGGTCACGTACATCCGGGGTCACTTCAAGCACGTGCACGGCACGCTGGAGTTCGATCCGGAGGCTCCCACCGAGTCTCGCGTCGAGGCCGTCATCGATGCGCGGGGTCTCTGGAGCGGTGAGCGGGATCGCGATACCCACCTCACGGGTCCTGACTTCCTCGATGTCGAACGCTTTCCCGAGATCACCTTTCGCGGACGCCAGGTCCGCCTCACAGGGGCCAACGAGGCTGTGGTGGTCGGCGATCTCACGCTGCGCGGGGTGACCCGATCCATCGACCTGCACGTCCGCTACCTCGGACAGTGGCAGACGCCGTGGTGGAAGGATGGGGTGGACACAGGACCCAAGACCCGCGCCGGGTTTCTTGCCACCGCACGGATCAACCGTCACCACTTTGGCGTGAGCTGGAACAGTGCGCTCGATCGGGGCGGTGTGGTTGTTGGCGACGATGTGACGGTAACCATCGACGCCGAGGCCATCCTTCAGTCCTAGAGGGGCGCGCCGGAGCGATGGGAGTAACCGTCGCGCTGGGTTCGCTTTGCTCATCCCAGCCTACCGCACTGACTCCAACGAGTCCTTTGAGAAACGATAGCATTCTGCTATCATTGCTCAATGAAGCTCATCGGGCGGGATGTCATTCAACTATTCGTACGGAGACATCCCGATTCCAGGTCTTCTCTGAAGGGCTGGATCCAGGCCGCGGAGTCCAACAGCTTCAAGCATTTCGTCGATCTCAAGAAGACCTTTGGGTCAGCAGATCAGGTCAAGCCGCACACGGTGTTCGACATCTCCGGGAATAAGTATCGGCTGATCGCTGTCGTAGACTATACCATTCAATCGGTGTCAATCGAGTGCGTCCTGACGCATGCCGTGTATGATGAGGGACGCTGGAGAAAGTGAGATGACGATCGCCACACTTGAAAAGAAACTCAAACCGCTGGAGTCCCCGGTAGACAACGAACTGCTTCGGTGGCTCTATCTCCATCTGCCGCCGCGGCCTATCAAGAGTAGGAAGATGCACCACAATTACAGCGAGGCGGTTCGCATTCTGATGCGGGAATCCGGAGGCCTGGACACCCATAACCGCACGGCTGTCGACCAACACCTGAGCGCTGTCATTCCCTTCATCGAGGCGTATGAGAAAAGGGCGTTCGCCATCGGCTCGGCAACCCCTGAGGACATGCTTAGGTTCCTCATGGAGCAGCACGAGCTCAGCCAGTACGATCTCGCGAAGGAGCTTGGAGGCCAGCCGGTCGTGTCGCAAATCCTCAGAGGGAAGCGAAGGCTTACACGAGAGCACATCGAGCGGTTGAGCAAGCGATTCGGGGTGACGCCGGCAACCTTCTACCCCGCAGGAACTACGACCTAATCCCTATGAGGCCCTCGGTCGTTACGGCCACAGAACTTCCTTGTGGTAGCCCGCTGCAATAACCGGGAGCCCGGTAGCCTGGGTTGAAGAACAGTTTGCCGCCCACGCATTTGAGAGAGAGACTGAAGGCGGTGCGGGCCAAGCTCAGGGTCTTGGGGTTAACCCAGAAGGTTGTTGAGCAGGCGATCTGCTGGGCGCGAGGCCATCAGGGTAATAAGCAGACATGAAACATATCTCGAAGCGGATTAATCGATTGAGGCCCTGGCGCGTGAGTCAGCGTAGCCCGTGGCCGTTCATCCTCGCTCTCATTCTTCTGCTGTCCACTGCTTCCTGTAGTGGTGCGACCGAAAGAAACACGCGCGGTGAAGGCGTTGCAGATGTGGCTGCGCCTGTCGTCGCAGAAGAACTGGTCCGAGTAAAGCGAGTATTCGACGGGGATACCGTCCTGCTCGAAGATGGCCGGACGGTTCGGTATCTGGGCATCAACACGCCGGAATTTCAGGAGCCGTTCTACCTGAAAGCCAAACGGCTCAACGAGTCGCTTGTCCTGGGGCGAGATATTCGGCTGGAGTTCGATCAGGAGAAAACCGACGGCCACGATCGACTCTTGGCCTATGTCTATACGGGAGACGAACTGGTCAATGCCCGGTTAGTGCAGGAGGGCTTGGCGCACGCCTTCTTTATCGGACCCAATCGAAGGCATCACGCCCTGTTCCTTCGGCTCCAGGCCGAGGCGCAACAACGCAGGGTCGGTCTCTGGTCCGCCAGGGGTCGCATCAGAGACCTCAAAATTACCAACGTTCGTCCTGTCGATCTAAAAAAACACGATCAATCCCACTCGTACGTTCGCATCACCAATCTCAGCAACGCTGCGATCAGGTTGGCGGGTTATACACTGTCAAGCGAAGAAGGCCAATCCTACCTCTTCCCCAACGTCAGCGTAGACCCGGGCCATACGGTCATTGTGGCTGGTGACGGCGGAAAGGACGGAGTTGACAGCAGGGGGCAACTGGTGGTCCATTGGCCCACACAGGATTCGGTGTGGGATTCGGTCGAAGATACCGCCTTTCTCAAAGATCCTTCTGGAAACCTCGTGGATACGTTCCATTACAAGGGTAAGCGGATAAGGCAGTCGAAGTCGCGCAGGAGCAACTAACAGCCGTTACTTCAAGGCCTTCTCAAGGATCTTGCGGAGCTCGGTGCTGGGTTTCGCGAAGCCGAACCGGTCATTGGGAGATACCCCGTACACCATCCCCACCACCTCACGCTTCAGGTTGAGGAGCGGCGCCCCGCTGCAGCCCTGTTGAATGCCATCCGACTGAAAGTCGGCGCTGAATGCCTGTCCGCCATTTAACGACTTTTCAAAAATCCCGATCCTTTTTCGGATGTCTCCGACCGGACCGCATACCGTACCGACCACCGTTTCGTTCTGGATGAGCTCCAGTCGATCAGGGAGCGTGGCGGCCGGAAGGGGTCGAGTCACTTTCTGTAAGCGGAGCAGGAGGATATCGGAACTCCCCAGTCGTCTTGTGATGTCAGCGCTATATTCCTTCCCAAGGTGCATGACTCGGATGTTGCCTCCTCTATCCAGGTGCGCGTTCGTGAGCACATATCCTCGAGGATCCGCGATAAACCCGTGAGCAAACCCTTTGACGATCCCCTCGCCATCCACATTCTCAACCGTCACAAGGAACGGCGGCTCGCGCTCCAGTGTCCGTCGCATCTCCTCTTCCTCAGGCCGCACAACATTGATACTCTCTTTCTCCGCCTCTTTTTGGATCTTCTCGATGGCCTGAATGGCGCCCACGCGCTGGTTGAGATCATCAATGCTTCTGGCAATGCGGAGCGCCTCCTCGATCTCGCCGCATTCCCCCGCCAGCGAGACAGCAATCCAGTACTGCTGCATGGAACGCGCTAACGGCGGAGTAATGGCCCGCGAAAGCGTCAGGGCCTCCTGAAGCACTCGAACCCCCGGCTCCTTTGGAAACGACTGGCACATCAACTTCCCGATGCCGGCCACCGATTGCGTCTGCTCCTCCTTGTCACGAATCGAACGGGCCTGCTCCAGCAGAGGGGTAAACCGTTTTTCGATTGCCGTGTGCGCCTCACCCGAGCTTAATCGGGGCACGATCAGTGCCAGGGCTGCAAGTAAGGCCGCCATCCTCATCTGTCGTTCCATGTTCGTTCCTCTCAATTCCCCCAGGACCTCTCGCCGTCGTTCTCTGGCGCGAATGCATCGCTTCTTCATGAGACGTGATAGGGAACGTACGCTGGCAGAGAAGATACCAGAATAGGAACCGAAGCGAAAGAGACTCGATCCGACGAGACGCTCTACCCTCAAGGCCGGGCCATCGCGCCTAACATATGGACATCCGGCCCACGCTGTTGCCTCTCTATCGTGCAGTCAGGGCCGCGACAAGCGGTCCCTTCCAATTCGCTGTTGTACCCTAACTCCGTAATTTATTGGACTAGAACATCATTGGATGTGGCGGCTGCACAGTTGGCATCGTAATTGCGCACTCTTCAATACACAAAGGCCATCCGAGGTTGGGTGGCTTCACGACGGCAACGATGCCGGTTCCATAGAAGGGACCGGCATCGTTTTTCCGAGTAGTGGAGGCAGAGGATGGATGGACAACACAGGCTGGTCGTCATCGGCAACGGCATGGCCGGGACCAGGGTCGTTCAAGAGATCCTACCCAGGAATCGTGACCGCTTTCATGTAGTGATGTTCGGGGCGGAGCGGTACGGCAACTACGACCGTACCCTCCTCTCGGATGTGCTGGCCGGTTCCAAGGACGTCAAACAGGTCTTTCTGAACTCCCTGGAGTGGTACCGCGATCACAACATCGTACTGCATGCCGGGGTGGCGGCCACCGCGATCGATCGTGACAATAAGGTAGTAAGAGGCGCAGGCGGCGTGGAGGTATCATACGATACGCTCATCATCGCCACCGGCAGCCGACCGTTTGTTCCGCCTGTCGATGGGATCGAGAAAACCGGTATGTTCGCCTACCGGACCCTCGATGATTGTCAAGCTATCGAGGCATACGCGAGGGGATGCCGGAACGCTGCCGTCATGGGCGGCGGTCTGCTGGGTCTGGAGGCTGCGCGAGGCCTGCTCTCTCTCGGGCTTCAGGTCACGGTTGTGGAAATGATGCCATGGTTGATGGCCCAACAGTTGGACGCTGAAGGGGGCGCGCTGCTTCGACGGACGATGGAACAGATGGGCGTGCAGACGCTCCTCGAAAAGCGTGTGACGCGCGCACTCGGGGGTGAGCGAATTACAGGTCTCGAGTTTCAGGACGGCACAACACTCAACGTTGAGATGGTAGTAATGAGTTGCGGCATTCGGCCGGACGCCGAGCTTGCCGGAAGGTCCGGACTTGCGGTGGATCGGGGGATCGTCGTGAATGACCGAATGCAGACCTCCGATCCGGCCATCTACGCCGTCGGCGAGTGCGCGCAGCACCGCGGGAAGCTCTATGGTCTCGTGGCGCCTCTGTACGATCAGGCCAGGGTACTGGCGGAGCACCTGACCGGCACATCCTCTAATGGCGGGTATCAGGGCTCCAAGCCGGTCAGCAAATTGAAGGTCATGGGCGTCCACCTTGTCTCGATGGGCGACACGACTCCGGCCGATCCCCTGGACGAGGTCGTCAGCTATGTCGAGCCGTCGCGGGGCGTCTACAAGAAGATGATCATACGCGACAACCGGCTCGTCGGCGTAACCCTGCTGGGCGAGACGGACACGGCCGGGGTGCTGACTCAGATGTTCCTGTTGGACGCGGTCCTTCCGGAGCGGCGGGCCGACCTGCTGTTCGGCACCTCCACCGGCGCCCCGATCCTCTCGGTATTTGACCTGCCCGATCACGCCCAGATCTGCCACTGTCACGGCGTCACCAAGGGTCAGATCAGAGAGGCGATCGAGTTCGGCAAGTGTCGAACGGTCTCGCAGATTGGACTACAAACGAAGGCCGGCACGAGCTGCGGGGGGTGCAAGAAGCTCCTCGAACAGTTTCTTGAGGTCTATGCCGGAGAGGTGGCGGAAGAGCCGTCCGAACACTGGTATGTGCCGAGCGTCCCGATGACCAAGCCCGAACTGGTGGCCGCCATCAAGGCGAAAGGGATCAAGAGCGTCAGCGCGCTCTTCCGGGAGCTTAACGATGGGCGCGACGAGCCGAGCCACAAGACCGCGCTGGCATCGCTACTCAAGACCATCTGGGCCGGGGAGTACGAAGACGAACGCGACGCGCGGTTCATCAATGACCGGGTCCACGCCAACATCCAGAAAGATGGGACCTTCTCGGTCGTGCCGCGCATTTGCGGCGGCATCACGTCGGCGGCGGAGCTTCGGCGGATCGCCGATGTCGCGGAGAAGCATCAAATCCCGGCGATCAAGTTGACCAGCGGTCAGCGGATCGCGCTGGCGGGCATCAGGAAGGAGCAGCTTCCGTACGTCTGGAAAGATCTGGGAATGCCCAGCGGTCACGCATACGCCAAGGCGGTCCGTTCGTGCAACACCTGTGTCGGATCCGACTTCTGCCGTTTCGGGCTGGGCGATTCCATTGCGCTGGGCATCAAGATCGAAAAGCGGTTTCACGGCATCGAGACCCCGCACAAGATGAAGCTGGCTGCCGTCGGCTGCCCGAGGAACTGTGCCGAGGCCACCATCAAAGATCTTGGCGCCGTCGCCATTGAGGGCGGCTGGCAGATCTACGTGGGCGGCGGCGGCGCGACCCGGGTGCGGGCCGCAGATCTCCTGTGTACGGTCAGGATACACGAAGAGGTCCTGACATATATGGGCCGCTTCATTCAGTATTACCGGGAACACGGTAAGTACATGGAGCGGTCATACCGGCTTGTGGAACGAGTCGGCATTGAGCGGCTCCGCGAGCTGCTTGTCGAGGATGTCGAAGGGATCGGTGCGCGGTTGGATGCCGAGATCGAGCGGGCGGTCGCGGCCCGTACAGATCCTTGGGCCGAGGCGGAAGAACCCGTGCATCCGGCCCAGTTCAGCGGGCCCGTACTGATAGAGCTCAAGAGGTGACACATGGAAAGTAAGCACGCTGCACTGGAGATCGTAATACCGCTTGGCCCGGTTGACGCGATCCCGCTCGGGCAGGGCTGCACCTACGTCGTAGACGGCTGTCCCATCGCCGTGTTCCGCCAGCGCGATGGGCAGCTCTTCGCCACTCAAAACGCCTGTCCGCATCGAGGCGGCTCGCTGGCCGAGGGCATCCTCGGGGACGGAAAGGTGATCTGCCCGCTTCACGCCCGGCAGTTCGATCTGAAGACGGGCGCATCGGGGGACTGCACCGTCCGAACCTATCCGGTTCGCGTAGAAGGGGGCGAAATCATCCTCACGCTTGCGTGAGACAACGGAGGGCTAAAGGGGTAACTCTGATGGGTACGAAGAAGAAGAGCTGATACCGTTACTTCTGCTCTGACCGCTCGCGAGCGTTGCCCTGCATTTTTCTGGAGATGGTATTCTTCAGCCGCCGCGCCTCACGCTTAAATCGAACCAACAGCCTTCTCGCCCAGACGAACTCAGTGGCCAGGATTGCCAGACCGATTGGGATCACGACCGTAGCGGGTCCGGGGAGCACAATGAGCACGATGCCGATGACCAGGACCGTGAAGCCGATGACGATGACGATAATGCGCTTCGCCTGTTTCAACGTGCTGATCATGACGCCGTGCATCAGTCGACGATTCTCCTCATGACGACAGATCGGCTTCGGTCAGCCGCCGAAGGGCTTCCTGATACTTGGCGGAGGTTCGCTCCACAATGTCCGGGGGCAGTTCCGGTCCCGGCTCCTGCATTCCCCAGGCGATCGACTTCAGGTAGTCTCGCACAAACTGCTTGTCGAAGCTCGGTTGGGACCGGCCAGGCGTATAGGTATCGCACGGCCAGAAACGGGAGGAGTCGGGGGTCAGCGCCTCGTCGATCAGGATGAGATTGCCGTCCAGCAGCCCAAACTCGAACTTGGTGTCGGCGATGATGATCCCTCGCTCCAAGGCATGCGCCCGCGCTCGCTCGTACAGCGCCAGACTCGCCCCTCGCACACGCTCAGCCAGCTCCGAACCCACTTGGGATGCCGCCTCATGAAACGTGATGTTGATATCATGCGCCCCCTGCTCCGCCTTTGTTGAAGGGGTAAAGAGCGGCGGGTCGAGGCGACAGGACTCCAGCAACCCCGCCGGAAGCGGGATGCCGCACACGGTCCCTGTCTTTTGGTATTCCGCCCAGCCGGAGCCGGACAGGTAACCCCGCACGATGCATTCAATGGACAGCGGCTTCGTCTTCTTGACCAGCATACTCCGTCCCTGGAGTATCTCGCGGTAGGGCCGACACGCCGGCGGGAAGGCATCGACCTCGGTCGTGATCAGGTGATTGGGCACCACGTCCGCGGTGACCTGAAACCAAAACGCCGAGAGTGCCGTGAGCACCCTCCCCTTTCCTGGAATGCCCGTCGGCAGAACCACATCAAATGCTGAAATTCGGTCTGTCGCGACCAGCAGCAGACGATCACCAAAGTCATAGATGTCCCGGACCTTCCCCCTTGCGCAGAGGGCGAGATCAGGACACTCCGTTTTCAGCACCACCGGTTCCGTTACGTCCGTTGCGATATTATAGTTATCCATAGTTAGCTTAAAAGGCGAACTCCTTACAGGCAGGTGGGTTGATATGGCCGTGAATCAATGCCGCGCGGTCCAGCGTATTGCTGCAATATCGGTGTAGTGTGCAACAGTCTCGCGACAAAGTCAAATACAGTTATTCACGAAATATCTCCTCTATTTATAACAGTTTCTTTATAATAGAGCTATGACCTTTCATCAGCTTCGCGTCTTTCTGGCAGTCGCCAGACACGGCAGCTACTCGCGCGCCGCCGCGGAGCTGTTTTTGTCCCAACCCGCCGTCTCGGCGCAGGTTCGCGAGCTCGAGCGGGCCCTTGAGGCGACCTTCTTCGAACGGGTCGGACGGACCATCGTCTTGACCGAGGCCGGCAAGGAACTCCTGCTCTACGCCGAACGGATCTGCACGCTGACCGACGAAGCGAGGCTGGCGATGCAAGAGCTCGACGGCCTGAAGCGGGGACGGATTGCCGTCGCCGCCGTCAGCACCGCCGGCGCCTATGTCCTGCCTTCATTGCTCGGCGCATTTCAGCAGCAGTATCCCGGTATCACTATCAATCTGGAGGTCACCAACCGCGCGCTGGCGCGAGATCGCCTGGTGCACAACGAGGTTGATCTCGTCGTCATGGGACGACCCCCTGAGGAGGTTCCGCATGTGGCCGAGCCGTTTCTCTCTGACGAGATCGTGGTTGTCGTCGCCCCATCTCATGCGCTTGCTGCAGCCAGGCGGATTCCGGTAGATCGTCTGGCGCAGGAGGTCTTTATCGCGCGCGAGGTGGGCTCAGGTACCCGTCTGAATGCGGATGAATTCTTCCGGCAGCAAGGGGTGAAGCTCCGGGTTGGGTTGGAGCTGGGGGATAACAGCGCCGTCAAGGAGGCGGTCGCCGCCGGGCTTGGGATTGCCCTGCTCTCCCGTCACGTTCTTCGGATGGAACTCGCGCTCAAGCGTCTGGTGGTGCTGGATGTTCAGGGGCTTCCGCTGCGGCGGCAGTGGTTTGTGGTACACCGTGAAGACAAACACCTCAGTCGGGCGGCGATCGCGTTCAAGGCATTCCTGCTCACCTCGGCCGAGGCGGTATTGGCGTCTGCAGGTCAACCCCGGCACAGTAAAGGGCGCCCGCGCGACTGAATCACCGCGTGCGTTGGAGCGTCACGACCCGCCAAAACATTCAGCTTTTCGTCTGTTCCTCGTCGCCGCGACCAGGCGCGATTCCCAGCTCTCGGAGTTTCTTGCGAAGCGTGTTGCGATTAATCCCGAGCAACTCAGCCGCTCGAAGCTGGTTGCCGCCGGTTCTCTCCAGCACACGCAACAGCAGGGGTCGCTCGAGCGCCGCCAGAAAATACGCATAGATCTGTCCGTCTCGTTCCTGTTTCAGGCGGGCAAGCTCGCCCGTAATCCCCTGAGACAGCACCCGCTCAAAGGACGATCTGCCGGAGGCGGCGCCTGCTTCCTCCGCCTGCAGGAGCGCGGCAGGCAAATGCTCCGGCAAAATAAGAGAGGTCGGAGCCAGCACGCAAGCCCTTTTGACGGCGTTCTCCAGCTCGCGGACATTTCCCGGCCAGCGATACGCGAGCATCAGTTCAAGCGTCTCAGGCGGCAGGCTCTTTGGCTCCTGCTTCTGCTCTTCTGCAAACTGGTGGAGGAAGTGGTTGACAAGCAGCGGGATATCTTCGATTCGCTCTCGGAGAGGCGGAAGGGTAATGGCCACGACATTCAAACGGTAGTACAGGTCTTCTCGGAAGCTCTTCTGTGCGACGGCGGCTTCGAGGTATTGATTGGTGGCGGCAATAACCCGCACATCGGCTGAGAGCGACCGTTCGCCTCCTACCCGCTCGAATTGCCGTTCCTGGAGCACGCGCAGGATTTTAGCCTGCAGGCCGATATCCATGTCGCCGATCTCGTCAAGGAAGATCGTTCCGCCCTCGGCGAGCTCGAACTTGCCGCGTCGAAGCGCGCTGGCGCCCGTAAAGGCGCCGCGCTCATGGCCGAACAGCTCACTCTCCAGGAGTTCACGGGGGATGGCCGCACAGTTGATGGCGACGAACGGACGCGCCGATCGTCGGCTGTTGTAATGAATCGCCTTGGCCAGTAGCTCCTTGCCGGTCCCGCTCTCTCCCCTGATGAGGACGGTCAGGTCGCTGGCGGCCATCTTGCCCACCAGCTTGAAGATTTGCTGCATGGCCGGGCAGAGGCCGACCACTCCACCGAAGTCGAAGGGCCGACCGCCGAGGGCCTCCATCTGCGCGACACGCTCGGTAAGCTCGCGGATCTCGAACACCCGCTGTACGGCAATCGTGAGCTCACCGAAGTCGAAGGGTTTCGTAATGTAGTCGTAGGCGCCGCGCTTCATCGCCTGGACCGCAGCCTGGAGCGTACCGAAGGCGGTCATGATGATGACGGGAAGCTCAGGACGGGCCTCTTTGATCTTGCTGAGCGTTTCCAGTCCCTCCGCGCCAGGCATCTTGATATCCATGAGGACAAGATCAATGCCGGGCTCTGCGGCTCGAGCCAGTCCTTCCACTCCGTTGGCGGCCAGCACCACCCGATGCCCCTCGCGCTCGAGCGCCTTGCGCAAGGCCCAACGGATACTTTCTTCGTCATCAACAACGAGAATCTGTCGTGTTGGATTCATGGCATGAAGCCTTACGCGGTCCCCCAAGATTCATTGTGAGGCGAGACGGCCTCGGATTGCTTCGCCAGAGGAAGCCAGACGCGAAACGTGCTGCCCCTGCCTGGTGAGCTTGTCGCCTCCATGGCCCCGCCATGGTCCTCTACGATCCGGAGGCAGATGGCCAGCCCCAATCCCGTTCCTCCCTCCTTTGTCGTAAAGAACGGGGTGAACAGGTGGCGCTCGATCTCGGGATCGAACCCGCTTCCCTGATCGAGAATCTCGGCCACCGCCACCGATCGGCCCCCGCAGCGTTTGGCCGACCGTTCATAACGTGTTCGGACAGTCAGATCCCCGCCGTCCGACATCGCCTCTGCCGCATTGCGGATCAGGTTCAGAAAGAGTTGTCGGACTTCGGAGGGATCGGCGAGGATGTCCGGGAGTTGCGGGTCGTACTGCCGCTGAACTGCGATATGAGCGGCGTCCAGCGGCACCCGCTCTAAAAAGAGGAGACTGTCAAGAATTTCGTGCAAGTTGCACGAGCGAAGGACCGGACCTCGTGGTGTCGCAAACGACAGGAGGCGCTCGACGATTGCGCCGAGTCGATCAACCTCCTTCACGATGACCGAGGTGTATTCACTCAGGGCAGGAGGAAAGTCGGGCTCCCCCTCGAGTAGCTGCGCCGCCCCTCTAAGGCCGGCCAGCGGATTTCGGATCTCATGTGCCACCCCGGCGGCTACCGTTCCCAGCGCTGCCAGGCGGTCCGATCGCTGCAAGCGCTCCTCCAGCTCCCTGATCCCGGTCTGATCACGAATCGCCAGGACGATGCCGCGCGCCTGCCCCGTGCCATCGCTGATGAGGGAGGAGACGGCGCTGATGACCACGTGCGAGCCGTCCTGCCTCGTTAATCGGGCATCGAAATCGGCGTGCGTCCGACCGCTCTCCATGGTTTTTCGCACCAACTCTCGCAGCGAGCGATCATTCGGAAATACCTGCTCGAAGGGCCGACCATGAAACATCTGAGCCGACAGTCCCATCAGCTCCTCCGCTGCCTGATTGATGGAGCGGATACGGCCATCCGGTTCGACGGTGATAATGCCGTCCTGCAGGCTTCCCAGCAGATCCTCATAATAGGCCCGCAGCGACTCGATCGACGCGCTGAGTTCCTCACACTGTCGCCTGACTTCTTTCAACTTCGACGCACTGGGTGCGTCTGGCTTTTCAGACCTCCCCGGCATACGACAACCTCTTCGATAACGCCATGCTCATTTGGCGTACCGGCCAATCAGCCCGGCCCTTCAACTCGGTGACACACCAGGCCGCGAGCACCGAACGATTGGCATCGGTATCGACATCTCGACCGCGCTGCACGGATTGAAGGTTCAGCGCCCACGCCCACTGTTGGGTCGGATCGCAGGCGTGACTGGTTGAATGGTCGAGACGATCGAGAGGAGCGTAGCGATGAAAGGGTGGGACGGGGCCAACACACTCGGCCCCGTCATGAGATTAACGGCGGCAGGCAGCCTGCGAGCCTGGCCGCCGGCACTATCAATGATGCAGTCCGAGCTGGTACCGACCTGCGCGCCAATCTAGGATTTACGGTGATGCTTTTGCTCGTGAGCCCGCTGGCTGTTGACGATCCAGTCTTCGATGGCCTCTTTTTTGAACCGCCAGACGTTCCCCAGCTTCCAAGCCGGGAGCGTCCCCTCTCTGGCCATCCGGTAGATCGTCGACTTGTTGAGCCGGAGGAAACGAGCGACCTCCTCCAGGGTCATGATTGTTGGCCGTCGCTCCTGCTTTTGCATTCGTCCCCCCTCCATCAGACTGACTCCGCAGGCTCCGTTGCCCGCTCCTGCCGTCATTGGCAGTTGTTGTTTGGTTGACCTCCTACGAACGCTCTTCCATATTACTGCGCGTAACTCTAAATGGCCAATACTGACCTTGTCAAGTGTTTTCTAACGGTCCAGCCGCTATTGCCGTCATTGAAACTCTTAGCCAAGACTACCCGCCACGTGCGCTGTGAGGTCACAACCAACACAATCGAAGGCGGCCAGGGCAAGGCATCACTCTACAACGACGTTCGTTGTGGTGCGCAGCACCCCCGATACAGCCTGGATCCTCGAGATGATCGTGATCCCCAACGCGTTGATATCCGGCCCCTCCACAAAGGCGATGACGTCGTGTGGACCTGTCACAGCATGCGAGAGCTTCACTCCGGGAATACCGGATATCAGCTTGGCCACGTCTTTAGATCGACCTGCCACACACTCAAGGAAGACAAACGCGGACACCGCCACTTTCACCCTCCTTAGAATTGAACACCAGGCATCATATCCACACCCGTACAGGTCGTGCAACTGCACAGCCGTACACCTCTACAGTTCATGTAGCATCTTTAAAGCTAAATTGCAACAACAAAATAGCTTGCGGCACACTCCGACCTGACCTCACGATACACCACACAATACTGCGCCGTACCCCTTGACATGGAGACGGTCTTCATGCGACTGTCCGGGTACCTTTGGTCTGTTTGGTCATCTGGCCTGTTTGGTCTTTCTGGTCCAGACGTAACAGACGTGATAGACGCAATGGACATTGGAGCTCGATCAGAGAGAGAAGCCGTGCCACAGGAAGACCATGACGTGATTCACGCGCCCATTGCGCATTTCCCGCGGGAGCGGACCTGGCTGCTGCCGGCATTGCAAGCGGCGCAGGAGGCTGAGGGCTGGCTGAGTCCGGAGAGCCTGATAGCAGTCGCCCGGCACCTTCGGGTTCCCAACAGCGAGGTGTACGGCGTTGCCACCCACTACCCGGAGTTCCGGCTCGTCGAGCCAGGGTCGCACCTCGTTCGGGTATGCACCGGTGTGAGCTGCCGCATCCAGGGCGGCCCGACACTCCTTCACGCCCTGCAGGACCGTCTTGGGCTCCGAGTCGGCGAGACAGCACCGGATCATAGCATCACCCTCGAAGAGGCCGACTGCCTCTTCAGATGTGCGATGGCCCCTGTCGTCGAGGTAGATCATCGCTGCTATGGACGAGTGGGCGTGGATCAACTCGACAGACTGTTCGATCCCCCCGCCGCCCGGAAGTCTGCCGTCTCCGTCCCGGCCTTCTCGAAACCAGCCGCCAACACTCCAACAGCAACCCTGGAGCAACTCTTTGCGCAATCGCTCACCGATGCTGCTGCAGAGTTCAGGCTGGTGGTCAACGTGGGGAGTTGTAGCGAGTCGGTCGGAGCTCACCTCTTGGTGGATCGACTGACAGAAGAGATGCAGCGCCAGGGCCTGTCTGCAACCGTCGTGGAGGGCGGCTGTAACGGGATGTGCTATGCCGCTCCCGTTGTGGAACTGCACCGACCCGGCTGGCCAAGAATCAGCCTCAAGCGGGTGATACTGGAGCACATCCCCTCGTTGGTCTCGGCGCTGAAGGCTGATCGCTGTCCTGCTGACATTGAGGCGGTGGCCTGGCAGCCGTCGTCCTGGCGCGGGATTCCCGGACTCGATCAGGAGCCATTCCTTCGCGGCCAGCATCGAGCCGTCCTCGGGCGTTGTGGCACGGTCAATGCGAACGACTTGGCCGACGCCCTGCGTCAAGGCAGCTACGCAACCTTCGCTCGCGTCCTTGAGCAAGGCGACCCAATGGCGGTCATCAACGAGGTCCAAGCCTCCGGCCTTGCGGGGCGGGGCGGGGCGTACTTCGGCGCCGCGCGCAAATGGGAGGCCTGCCGCAACGCATCAGGCTCTCCCAAGTATCTCGTGGTCAACGCCGAGGAGGGTGAGCCCGGCATCTTCAAGGACCGCCATCTGATGGAGGGCGATCCCCATCAGCTCTTAGAAGGGGTCCTCCTGGCGGCCTTTGCCTCCGGAGTCGGCAGCGGCATTCTCTTCGTCAACGGCGAGGCCGACCTCGCGGCGCATCGCATGGAACACGCCCTCCGATCGGCTGAGGCTGCGGGACTGCTTGGCGAGCGGATCCTTGGCAGCGATTTCTCCTTCCAGCTTGAGCTTCGGCGAGGCGCGGGCGGCTTTATACTCGGAGAAGAGACGGCACTCATGGAGGCCATCGAAGGTAAACGCGCCATGCCCCGTACCAAACCGCCGTTTCCGGTGGAGGCAGGGCTGTGGGGCAGGCCCACGGTGATCAATAACGTCGAAACGCTCGCTGCGGTGCCGCTGATCGTCAGTCGAGGGGCCGCGTGGTTTGCGGCCATCGGCGGAGGAATGGGAACCAAGCTGTTCGGTCTCTCCGGCCATCTTGCCCGACCCGGGATCGCGGAGGCGCCGATGGGCGTGACGCTCCGTCACCTGATCGAAGAGATCGGTGGCGGAGGCATAGATGGACAAACCCTTAAGGCGGCGCTCGTCGGCGGACCCTCCGGCACAATCGTCCGCTCGAGCCGATTCGACGAGCCGCTGATCCCGGGTAAAACCATCTCACCGGGCAGCGGAGGTGTGGTCGCCCTCGGCGGTGGCGTCTCGATCAACGACGTGACCCGGACCCTCCTCGCCTTCAATGCTCAGGAGTCGTGCGGCAAGTGTACGCCGTGTCGAGAGGGAACAGGCCGCCTCCTCGCGCTCCTTCAGCAGCCCCAGAACTCGGGCCGGCGAAGGGAGCTTGAGGAGTTGGCTGAGGTCGTACGGCTGGCGTCGTTGTGCGGCCTTGGTCAATCGGCGCCCTTATCGCTCCTCTCGGCGCTTAATCAGTTTCCTCAAGAGATGACATCAACCCCGCCTAAGATCAACGAAAGGGGATGACGATGGCCGATGCGGTCGTCAGCCTCACCATCGACGGAACCAGTGTAGCGGTCCAGCCAGGCGCCACGGTCCTCGACGCCGTGAACCAGCTTGGCCTCCCGCTCCCGCAGCTTTGCAAGGACCCGGATCGGCCGGCACTCGGCGCCTGCCGGACCTGTCTGGTCAAGGTCGAAGGGATGCGCGGCTTCCCGGCCTCTTGCCACCTCCCCGCCCGCGATGGAATGATAGTCTCGACCAACGATCCCGAACTGGTACGAATCAGGCGAGGAGTCCTTGACCTCACGTGCGGTATGGCAACCCCTGCTTTCGATCGGCCGGGGTTCGGTCAACTCTCCGATGCCTGCGCCAGACTTGGGTTCTTCCAACGCCGCCATATGCCGTGGCGACATGTGCCTGTGGACGACACCAAGTCGTTTTTCATCCTCGATCGGGACGCCTGCATCCTCTGTGGCCGCTGCACCGTCGCCTGCGACGATGTCCAACAGATCGGCGCTATCGCCCTGTTGGGACGCAGCAACTCAACCAAGGTGGGGGTCTTCGGCGACGACTCGCTCGCCTCCTCGGTCTGCACCTCATGCGGACAGTGTGTTGCCGCCTGCCCGACGGGGGCCATCCGTCCGAAAGAAGCGCCCTCGCCGTTCATGCGGGAGGTTGAGACGACCTGTCCCTACTGCGGCGTCGGCTGCGGCATCCGCCTTCGCGTCCGCGCCGATGGCCGCCTCGCGCTCATGGCCGACGATGTCCCCACAAATCGGTCGAGCCTCGGTATGCTCTGCGTGAAGGGGCGATTCGGGACAGGATTCGTCCATGCCGCCGACCGGATTATCCATCCGATGGTGCGTCGTGATGGCCGCTGGCATCAGGTATCCTGGGATGAGGCGCTCGATACCGCAGCGGATGGCCTGGCCAGACATCGAGGACGTTTCGGGGCGCTGGCCTCAGCGAAGGCGACCAACGAGGAGGGCTATATCGTCCAGAAGTTCGTCCGGGCGGTGATGGGCACGAACAACATCGACCACTGCGCGCGCCTGTGCCATTCGCCCTCGGTGGTAGCCATGCTGCGCTCACTGGGCTCGGGGGCGACCTCCAACTCCTACGACGATTACGAGGAGGCCGGCTGCCTCATGGTCGTGGGCTCCGACCCGTCGTCGAACCATCCGGTGATCGCCGTCCGCCTCCGCCGCGCCGTGAGTCGCGGCGCCAGACTGATTGTGATCAATCCGAAGCGGATCGAGCTGTGCGACCAGGCGGACCTCTGGTTGCGGCAGCGACCGGGGACCGACGTGACCCTCTTTAATGCGATGGCCCGCGTGATCGTCGACGAAGGGCTTGCGAATCTCGAGTTCGTGCGGCATCGGACCGAAGGGTTGGAGGCATGGCGCGAGTCGTTGGAACCGTACACACTGCAGTTCGCCGAACAGGTGACCGGCGTCCCACAGGAGCAGATCGCGCAAGCCGCCCGGTGGTACGCCAGACCCGCCTTCGCCGGCTCGTGCCTCATGTGGGGGATGGGGATCACTCAGCACACCAATGGCACGGCGAATGTCCATGCCCTCGTCAACCTGTCCCTTGTGGCGGGACAGATGGGGTTTCCCGGCTCCGGCATCTCGCCGCTTCGAGGTCAGAACAACGTGCAGGGATGCTGCGACGCCGGATGCCTCCCGGCACATCTCCCCGGGTATCAGGGATATAGCCCAGAGACATTGAATGCGTTCGAAGCGGTCTGGGGCATTCGACCTCCCGACAACGCAGGAATGGCCCTCACCGACATGATAGAGGCATGTCTGGATGGATCAATCCGGGCCATGTACATGGTCGGCGAGAATCCTCTCCTCACGGAACCCGATCTTCACCACGCCACGCGGGCGCTCTCCAACCTCGACTGCCTCGTCGTCCAGGAGCTGTTCCTCCACGAAACTGCAGAACTGGCCCACGTGTTCCTGCCCACAGCCGCCTTCGCCGAGAAGGAGGGGACGTTCACCAACTCGGAGCGTCGGGTTCAGCGGGTCAGAAAGGCGCTCGATCCGCCTGGAGAGGCAAGGCCGGACTGGTGGATTACATCCGAGCTGGCCAGACGGATCGCCGATAAACTCGGTCTGCCGGGCGCGGGATTTCACTATACTCACTCAGCTGAGATCTTCGACGAGATGGCGAGGCTGGTTCCATTTCTTGGCGGGATCTCTCACGAGCGGCTGGACCGGGAAGGGGGGATTCAGTGGCCATGTCCGACGTCAGATCACCCGGGCACCCGCTTCCTGTTCGCCGAGTCGTTCCCCATCGGGAAGGCGAAATTTGTTCCTGTGGCGCAGACGGCCGAGGCGGCCGAACTGCCCGATCATGATTATCCGTTTCTCCTGAACACCGGTCGTATCCTCTACCACTGGCACGGCGGGACACTCACCCGGCGCGTTCAGGGACTGCTCGAACTGGCGCCACGACTTGAGGTCGCGATCAACCCGGAAGATGCCAGGCGACTCGGCATCGAGGAGGGAACGCCGATTCGACTTATCTCCCGTCGTGGCGAACTGATCGGGTTCGCCCAGCCGACCGATGCCGTCAGGCCGGGCGAGATTTTCATCCCCTTCGTGAAACTCGCCGAGTCGGGCGCGAACATCCTGACCAACTCCGCCTTCGATCCATTCGCCAAGATCCCCGAATACAAGGTCTGCGCCATCAGGATCGAACGAGTCGGCGCGTAATCGCGAAACACGAGAGGCTTGCCGCGGTCCAGTACAGCAATGGCGCACGAGATCGCCGCCTCTCTCACCTTACCCCTCACCCTCAATCCCTCTCCCCACTGGGGCGAGGGTGATCGAAGATCAAGCGGGGGGGGCGGAGTCTGAGGGATCAGGTGTCCGGACAATTGACGCGAAGCATGACGCACTCGGGCGGTGAACGAAAGGAAGGGGCTTGACGCAAGGCCCGCCGCGAAGTAGGGTGAGTCATAACAAGTATGAAGAAGAAGGAGGTTGTCATGCGGACCAGCAAGATCCTCTCCCTCTCGCTTCCGCCCGCCCTACTTCGGGAGGCGGAACGTCTGGCCAAAAAGGAAGGGCGGACCAAAAGCGAACTTTTCCGTGAGGCGTTCCGCCGGTATCTGCACGAACGTCGCTGGGCCGAGCTGCGCCGGCACGGAGCCAGGCAGGTGCGCGCGCTCGGGCTGAAAGAGACCGACGTTGCGCGTCTTGTCGAGGAATACCGGATGGATTGATCCTCTGGTCTGCCAGGGCCACCTGCGACGCCATCGCCTCCATCCAGGAGTTCACGCGGCTTGTCCACCCGAAAGACACGATCGACCTCATTACCGAAGACGAACCGGACAATCGCATCCTCGAATGCGCCATCGAGGCGAGCGCTGATGTCGTGATTACCGGAGATCGCCACCTGCTGGCGTTACAAACGTTTCGAGGCATGCCCATCGTGAGTCCAGGGGAATTTGTGGCGGCTCATGGGGACTGAGATTTTGTGGAGAGAGGGGACTTCGTTGCTGCCGCCGGCGCCCATGTAGGAGCGATGGGCCGTTTCTGCCTTTGACTCAAGGGTGTTACCCATACGATTTCCGGAAGAGTCGATGTTTCTTGTCAAGGATCTCCCGGCCGAGGTCTGTGACTACCGGCCGTGACGAGCGCTACGCGGCATACGTTCGCAGGTAGTCGAGGCTGCCGGGCAGATCGCGAATCACGCGAAGCAGCATGTCCATCGACGCCGTCTGTACGTTTCGGCCCGCTTCCCAGCGCGAGATGGTGTTTGCGCCCAAACGCAGCAGCCGCGCGAGTTCAGCTTGCGTAAGCCAGAAGCGCTCACGGATTGAGCGGATCTCCTCGGCAGACAGAAGCCCATACGTTTGTCGGTATATCTCCAGTGCCCGCTGTCGAAGCTTTCTCGCGTCATCGAATCGCAAGACAACTTCATCGCACTTCGGACAGTTCAGGTGGGGCGACCCGGCCACTACAATCTCTTCGCCGTTCACCGGCAGTGTGAGCCTACCCTTCTTCTCCCTCATCGGGTTGCCGCATTCCGGACAAGCATCGTCAGGCAACACCGCCCGCCGCTTTGTTTGCGGCCCGGACCCGCTATTCGTCTTCACCGCTGTGGCCCTCTTCTTCATGAAACGAGATAACTACACAATCGCTACAAAGGACGACTTTCACGTAAACAGCGACGCAGGCCTCTGAAAACAGAACAGCCCTTTGGCTCTTACGGTACCCCAAGGGGCTGCAATAGATTCCTTCCGCTGGACGCGGGTGCGGTTTGCTTTATGCCGCAGCGTCGCTGGGGAGTTCCCAGCCCGGAAAGACGAGAACACCAGGGTGACACTTGAGCGCGCGCGCCAAGATTTTGGCGCGTTCAACGCCGAGGCGAACCCGATCATTCTCAATGGCTGAGATAGTCGCTTGTGGGATGCCCGTAAGCCTGGCCAACTGGTTCTGGCTCAGCCCCTGGAGTTCGCGGACGATGCGCACCGACTCTCCGACTGAAACAGCAATGCGCTTTTTTGCGGGGCAGTATTCTTTCATTTATGGCCTCCGGTACTCGTGTGCGGCTATCACAGCAACTTGGAATACGAGATCTTTCGGAATCACCCGGTAGATGACTCGCCACTTATCGCTGAGGCGTGAGGACCGATAGCCCACCCACCGGCCGGATAGAGCCTCGTCATGGAACCCCTTGATCAGGCGCAACCCGGGCGGACCTGACATGGTGGCGATGTCCTTCCATTTTTCGTAGCGCTTGAGGATTTCGGTCGGAGCTGAGGCCAGTTGTTTGTCAACCCGCCGGTGCTCCTCGATTCGCCACATGCCCCACTATAGCTATACCTTATATGGTATGTCAAGCGAGCCATGGTTCCGTTGATGTCGCGAAACGGTTGAGCGCACTGGTCAACCTGCCGAACCGCTGACAGTCGCCCGCCAGATCCCCTTGACGGCACTGCCGACAGCATATAGTAGAGTCATCACAAGGAGGTGCTTGCAATGCGAACCACGATCACTCTGGTTGACGATCTGATCAAGGAGCTGATGCGCGTGTCAGGGGTCAAGCGGAAGAGGGAGGCTATCCACTTAGCGATCTCTGAGTTTCTTCGGAGGAAGAAGATCAAGGGATTGCTTGCCCTGGAGGGCAAGGTCCACCTGGACCTCGATTGGCGCAAGCTGGAAGAACAGGAACTGAATCGCCATCGAACAAGCTTGCCCCCTCCCTGCATGAGGTTGATTCTATTCTGAGGCAATGTATACTGTGATACGTTCCAGGAGGAAGATATGTGTCGGACGGTTCGGAAGCAGATCTATTTAGAACCCGAGCGCTGAGCGTGTTATCAAGCGCCGGCAGGGAAGCGAGTGAAGAAGACACACGATAAAATGAGCTACACCGGACCGGGACATCGTCACGACCTGCAGGCGATTGCCCGTCAGGCAATGCTGGCGCGCGGACTTCTCCCGGATTTTTCACCTGCGGTCATGCTGGAGGTCAGCAGGCTGATACGCCCGGTCACCACACGCACTCCAGCCATTCGGGATCTGCGAGGTCTGCTCTGGTGTTCGATCGACAACGACGACTCCCGCGACCTCGATCAGCTCACGGTTGCCGAGCCTCTCGGCGATGGAGCGGTGAAGATTCTGGTGGCGGTCGCAGATGTCGACGCGCTGGCGCCCAGGGGATCGGCTACCGATGCTCACGCCCAGCACAACACTACGTCCGTCTACACGGCGGCCGAGACATTCCCGATGCTCCCCCTGGCCCTCTCTACGGATCTCACGTCGCTGGGCGAGGATGAGGACAGGCTGGCCATCGTCATCGAAATGGTCGTGAATCCGGATGGCTCACTCGAGGGCTCGAACATCTTTCGCGCACGGGTCGCCAACCACGCGAAGTTGACCTATAACAGCGTAGCCGTATGGCTTGACGGTCAGGGCCCCGCTCCAGAGCGAGTCGCCACCGTAGACGGACTCGACGAGCAGCTCCGGATCCAGGATCGGGTAGCTCAGACGCTCAGGACGGTGCGGCATCGGCATGGCGCGCTCAGCCTGGAGACGATCGAGCCGCGCGCCGTATTTGACGACGGCGTGCTGACCGATCTGCGGGTGGAGGAAAAGAATCGCGCCCGCGAGTTGATCGAAGACCTGATGATCGCGGCCAATCGCGTCACGTCCGGATATCTGGAAACGCTGGGCCTGCCGTCATTACGCCGAATCCTGCGCTCACCGCAGCGATGGCAACGGATCGTAGAGTTGGCGGCCGACCAGCACGAGCGGCTCCCGCCGGAACCCGATGCCGCGGCCCTGGAGGCATTCCTGTCGAAGCGCCGGCGGATCGATCCGGCGCGGTTTCCTGATCTCTCGCTGACCGTCGTCAAGCTGATCGGACGAGGCGAATACGTGGCGGAGGGTCCAGGCGAGACGTCGCCGGGTCACTTTGGCTTGGCGGTCCAGGACTACACCCATTCTACGGCCCCGAACCGGCGCTTCCCCGATCTGATTACACAGCGGTTGCTGAAGGCCGCACTGGGTGGGCGCCAGGCCCCCTACAGGATCGAAGAGCTGAGCGCGCTCGCCCGACACTGTACCGAGCAGGAAGACAACGCCAGCAAGGTCGAGCGGCGGGTCCGCAAGTCGGCGGCCGCGCTGCTCCTCGAATCACAGATCGGACAGCGCTTCGACGCCATCGTCACCGGCGCGGCCGAGAAAGGGACCTGGGTGCGGATTGTTCGCCCTCCCGCAGAAGGCAAGCTGGTCCAAGGGTTCAAGGGGCTTGACGTCGGCGACCGGCTCCACGTCGAACTGATCAGCACCGACGTGGAGCGAGGGCTCATCGATTTCGCGCGGGCGTAGCGACAACATTATACGGTGACCCCAAGCTGACTTTGGGCGTATTGGCCGGCGGCTGGAGCTTCGAGCCGATCCGCGACAATTACCCGGGAATCGACGATGCCGACATACGGGCCTGCATCGCTTACGGAGCTGAGATATCCCGCAAGCGCTACGTCGAGCTGCCTGTAGCGCCTCTACCATGGACCTTAAGGAGTAGGGAGCCAGGCACCACCACTCTCGAGATCCTGGTCTGAACGTAAGATATTCGGCAGCCGACCTGAGAATCAAATAGAAATAGGTGATGAGTCCCCAGAATCGCGGCTGGTTCGAGGTGACACAACTCACCACTCCCACCGGCACCCGCGAGGTGCGTTTTCAAAGCGCGGTTGGAGTTCATCTGCGGACCATCCCGTTTCGCGTTCTCAAGCGACTACCAGTGGAGGCGAACCTGTGAAGCGTGGTTTGCAGACGGCAGTCATCGTTTTGGTGGTGCTGCTCGGCGCTTGCCGTTCCGACTCGGTGAACGTGGCGGCGTGGCGCGATTGGACGCCAAGCTTCTTTCGTCGCTGATAGCGGAATTGCGCCGCCGACATCCGGGGATTTTCATCATTGCGTTTCCACACTGGGGTTGGAACTACGACTGGAAAAGTATCCGGCAGGAACAGGAGGCCAAGAACCTGTTGGCTGCCGGTGTCGATTTGGTGCTGGGGCACAGCGCGCACCGGATGCAGGAAGTGGAGCGAGTTGAAGGCCGGTGGGTCGTGTACAGCTTGGGAAATTTTATGTTTGGCTCGCCGGGTCGGTACGCGGAACTTCACTCGCCGCCATTCAGTTTGGTGGCGATGCTGATGTTCCGAGTCGTCGATCGTCAACTGCAACCGTTCTTGAAGCTTTACCCGATTCTGTCCGACAACCTACAGACCGGCTACCGGCCGCGACTGGTGAATGAAACGGAATTTGCTGATGTGGTTCAACTGTTGCGGCAACGAAGTTCATCGCACGATTTGATGCGGACCGGTGTGGACAATCTGGGGTCGCACCTGAGGCTGGAGTTGCGATGAACCGCCAATTCTCCCTCAGATACCGGTTGCGGAGCTGGTGGTGTATCAAGAGGTACCAGTGGGAGGCGCGGTTTGTCGTTCGACTGGCGGTGTGGTTGCGTGGCGTGCCGGTCGTGGCCGTGACGGGTACGAACGGTAAAACGACAACGGTCCACCTCATTGACCGCTTATTGCGCGCGGCCGGGTACCACGTCGGCAGTTGTACTACCTACGGCGTGTATCACGATGGGATCCGTGTCGCGGGGGGTGACAAGGCCGGCCACCGGGGCATCTGGCGAGCGTTGCATTGCCGCCGCTTGCAGGTGATCGTCGCGGAAGTCGGTCGCGGCGGCATGCTGCGGTACGGTACGGGATTCTCGCAATGCCGCGTCGGCGTGGTGACGAATGTCTTGGCCGATCACCTCGGCTTGGACGGTGTGTGGACGGTGGACCAGATGGCGGTCGCGAAGGCTGAGATCATTCGGCGCACAGACCCGGCGGGCGCGGTGGTCTTAAACGCCGACGATCCGCGAGTAGCAGCGATGGCGCAACGGATGGTGGCCCAGCCGGTGTGGTTCACCGTTGAGGGGCGAGAGCGCGAGTTCGATCGCGGCTGGTTTCTGCGCGACGGCGCGTTGTGGCGAAAAGACGGTACCGGCGAGGAACGCCTGTTGGCTACCACCGAGATGCCGATGACCCATGGCGGCCACCAGCGCTACAACATCGCCAATGCCCTCGCTGCCTTGGCCGCCGTCGAGGCGATGGGCGATCGGTTCGCCGTACCGCGTACCGCGCAATGTGCGGTTTTGCGCGAGTACGAACGCGATCATCGGGTGTACCCACCCGGTCGGTTCATCTTGGCCCGCTTCCGTGGCCATTATGTTCTCCTGCTGCACCTCAAGAACCCCGATGCTTACCGGCTGGAGGCGCCGTTTATCCGCCGTGTGCAAGCCGCGCTCGGCTGCCGTTACCTCCTTGGCGTGGCGACCTCGATTGGCAACCGCCTGGAGGAGTACCACCGCGCGGAGTCTCAGGAGCTGGCCAGCTTGTGCGACGGCGTGTTCCTGCGGCCACCGGTGGACAAGTACCTGCGCGGTTTGCCGTCCGACGAGATGCTCCGGCGGTTGTCAGTGGCCCTGAAACCAGGGCAACTGCTTAGCACCGAACCACTGCCTGCCGAGGAGATGCTCGAACGGGCCCGACAGTTGTTTGGCGACTCGTTCATTCTGGTGTACTGCCGGACGCACGCCGACCCAGCATTCAACTTAGAGACTTTCCTGTGCGAGGCCGAGGTGTTGCCGCTCCCGGCGGCGGCGTTGGCGGGAGCGGCGTAACATGGCGCGGCGCCGGCTCACTTGCCTACACTCTTGTCACAGGGGAAAGGGGGGCTAAGATAAAATACTTGACGGCGTGAGAAGCTGATGATACGAAAATGCTTTAAGTCTTAAAGAGGTGATGGACGAAACTACTTTGAAAAGGAGGAAATCAATGAAGGAAGTCCAGGAACAGCACGTCTGTGAGACGGACACGAAAAAGCTCTATACGAAGCCGACCCTTACGAAGCACAAGACCCTGCGGGACATCACTGCTGGTCCTGCCCCATCCGTTATTGGCGACTGATTGATAAAATCTCTGCGAGCATTCATCAGCGGGGTAATGGTGTGTCGAGAAGGCGCCTACCCGTGCCGATTCGCAAGCAGCGAGGACAATTCCGGGGGCAGATTACTTATTTCTCCTTGATTGGAAAGGTTTAAATCGGGTGCTATCCGCCGGCTACCCCCCTGATGATCATGCAGGGGGGGCGGGCCATCCTCCGGAGGTCTACTGCAGCCGGTACGGGCGCCAGAGATCAGCTAGGGAGAGTCTACCTACATCACCTTCTCTCGTCTGTCATCCACCGTTGGTCCAATTCGGCGAATTGGCGGAGCCGTCTATTCACCACGTTCGGATCGTCCGGTCGCCCCTTCACCCACCTCTTGGTCAGCCCGCCGAGCTGGCTCAACTCCTCGGCTATCAGCAGCTTGGCTAGGTTGCACCGCTCCACGATGCGCATCCTCACCGGCTGCCTGCCGCCCAGCTCAGGACACTAGCGTAGCCGACTAGGGATTGATTTTTATCTGAGTATTCGAAGCGCGGCAGTTGTTCGTCTCATCGCTCTCCGCCACGACCTTCGTATCATCCGCGCAGGCCAGCAGCACGTAGGTGCCCAATGCCGTTCCGGAGGGGATGGTCACGGTGGTCGTCCCCGTGGACGATGCGCCGGCCGCCAGGCTGAATACGCTTCGACTCCCGCTCAGGAGCAGGTCGCCATTGTTCTTGACCCCATCGAGCGAGAGGTAGTAGCGGAGCGTCGAGCTGCCGGCAGAGAGGAGTCCCTGGTTCTTCACGGTGGCGGTCACTGAGAAACTGCTACCCGGGCGGATGGCGCTGGGTGGGTTTGTAAGGGCAGTTACCGTAAGGTCAGGTCTGCGGCTGAAGCTCGCCGTACAGGTCTTGTCGGCATCCGGGATGACGCTTCCGTCCGTACAGTCGGGGTCGCCAGACCAGCCGGCAAAGGCCGAGCCCGCCGCGGGGGTTGCGGTGAGGCTGACGGGCGTGCCGACGGCAAAGGGGGCGCTACAGGTCGCGCCGCAGTTGATCCCGGCGGGGCTGCTAGTCACAGTGCCGGTGCCGGTACCGGCTTTGGTGATGGCGAGGAGCGGACCCGTCAGTCCTACCTCAACGGCGGTCAGCTCTACCCCGCTGGCGCTGGCGCCGAAGCCATCGAGGTTGAAGGTGATCCGGTGGGTCCCAGGAGGCAGGGGACCCGCATCGTCGCCGATGAAGATTTTCTCCGTGACCAGCGAGGACGGCGTCACATGACGCTGGTCGATCTGGCGCACCAAGTGGCCGTTCACGAACACCCTGAGCAAGCCCTCACCGGCGGTATCGAAGCTCCAGTTAAAGCGCAGCGTGTTGACCGGCGTCGTGGTCGTCACGTTGACTGTGAGATAGGAAGGTTCTTCGGTAACAGCAGCGCCGTTGACGGTAACTTGCTCGGCGGCTGCCAGTGTCCGTTGCAGGGCAGAGTTCGTGACCCAGGCCAGCCCCATCTTGATCGAGTCGTACAGGTAAGCGCCCGTTCCCACTATATACTCAATCGCGCCTATAACTTTCGCAGCCGATGCTTCCGCGTTCTGCGCGGCTCGATAATCCACGTAGCTTGGTATGGGATGATAGTTCGGAACACAGGAAGTCCCTGATACCCCGCACGTCTTACCTTTCGGAAAGAGGTGTTTCAGGTCGGTGTCGTCTACCGAACGACCTTCTTTCACAGATAGCGGGTAGCCCATCCCGACGGTCGGACCAATCGGGTCGACGCCTTGGTATTCCTTGTACTCAACCGTGTCCGCCAAGTCGGTACTGACCGATAGCCCATAGAACCGATAGGGTCGACTGTGCCGACACTTAATCTCTTCTACAAGGTTTAGTCTAAAACCGCAGTACCAGGCCGGCGTGACATCAACGTTGTAAGCCTCCTTGAGGAAAAGTTTCGTGCCGTCGAAGAGGTCCACGCTGCGGGTATCGACATAGTTGTCCGCCCAATCCGCCAGATACCCATACGACGACGCCTCCTTCCAAGGATCATAGGCATCCAGGAAGGTTTCATGGATCTTGATTATCGGAGGCGGTATGTCTATCTTCAGGTAAGCCGTCGCGGTATCGATGAGCTTGGCCCGCGCGCTATGTGCAATAAAATGGATGTGCTGGTAATTCTTCTCCCTCAATTTCGTCGCTAGCGCGTCGCCATGCTGCATGGCGAACGGAAGTATGTCCTTTGGGGATTTGTATGAGTCTTCACCCGTCACATGCAGAAGGGAACTCACTTCAGCATCGGTCTGCCAGTCATATACCCACACATCCCATAGATTGTTATCCTTGTTCACCTGGCACATCGGGGTCAAATCGTTCGAATTGACCTTCTTGAAGGGATCGTTGAAGCCAAGCTTTGCGCAAATCGCTTTTGCCATTTCTTGTACCCATGTCGAGGCGCTCGAGTTCCAGCCATGGGTAATCACAACAGCCTTGCTACCCGGGGCGACCGTCGTGTTCCCCAATATGTCTACTCGCTTCGGGGTCGTGTCCTCCCCGTCAATAATTCCATCCCCATCGGTATCGCGGTTGTGGGAATCGGTGCCGGCCTGGAACTCTTGGAGATTCGTGAGCCCGTCGCCATCGGGGTCCTGGGCCGCGTCTGCGGGATCATTCGGGTTGAGGCCGTGCGCAACCTCCCAGGCATCCGACATACCGTCGCCATCGGCGTCAACACCGACCACTGGCGAGAGTTCGGCAAGGAAGATCTCCCGGCTGCCATGCCAGGTGTTGCTGCCGGTCAGGTTGTGGATGGAGTGAAAGGCGATCCGGGTGCCGTCGGCGCTGATGGAGGGGGCCGCATTGCCGGAGCCGGAGTTACCGCCTGTGGAGCTGGTGATCTGGGTGAGGCCGCTCCCTTGGGTCCAGAGGAAGATCTCCCGGTTGTAATCGGGGTTGCCGCCGGTCAGGTCGTTGAAAGACGCAAAAGCAATCCGGGTGCCGTCAGTGTAGAAGGTGACCGGATTCAGCTTCAGGTCGTCGGCAGCGTCGTCCTCCGCACCGCCGGGAGCCTTGCCGCGGCAGGCCCCCCGCTCTCGGCAGAAGAACTGCGCCGTGCCGCTGAGGATGCCATCGCCGCCGATGCCATCGAACGGCACCGGTTGTGACCGCGCCATTTCTGGACACCAATATCCTGCTTCAACCGCCACTTCGATAGAATACCCGGCATCGTCAGGCGCGAGCCATGAGGACGCTACCGGAATACGTACGATCTGCTCCAGAGCTCATCACCAAACTGATTGACATCACGAAGCTGGGCTACCGCTACCGCCTCACGGTGTGATAGCTACGCCATGCCCCAGGATATACGCCGCGAAACTGGCGGGTTCGGGTTGGTGCAGTGAGCGAGCGGGGAAGAAGTGAAGCTCGATATCATCGCCTGCCTCCTTCTGAACTAGCGCTGCGGTATGCGCACGGGTTGTCACGTCCCACGATTCGATACCCTCCAGGAAGGCCGCGAGATCGATATCGCTCCATTCATTGGCGCTCCCTTCCACCCGAGAACCAAACAGGTAGGCCGCCGCCACAGGGGCATATCGGGAAAGCACCTCCACGGCATACCGAGAGCGGCGTTCGATCACAGGATCGATTGCAGCCATCGCACCAACTCCTCCGTTTTCTCTATAACCTGTCGCGCCTGCTGGACGGACACCTGCGATGACATATCCTCAATCTCCTCAGGATAACGACACTGAATGTAATACATCGAAAGTTCCCGCAAGAAATCCGCCTGTGTCTCATTGAGAGGAACCTGCGCACTCTCGGCGAGACGAACAAGCTGATGTAGTCTTGGAGGAAACGCTTCGGACCGTTTCGCGATCACAGCCTTGAGCAGCTTTTCAACCGCTTGTTGGCAACAGAACAGGACGTAGAGATAGCGCTTGGCCTCCAACATCGCGCGAGCCGTATCAAGGTCATAGACGGCTCGTTCGGCCCACTTGTGGGGGATATCGGCCATTGATCAGCTCTCACTGCAAGGTTTTTGAATGAGCGTACGCCGCTTATAATCGATCCAGCAACGTCACAAACATATCATATCCCACCGTCTCGTGCACTGCCAGACTTAGGTGGCAGAAGGGGGAACGCGTCTCAGTATTGCATCGGGTGGACCTCATTGTGTATGATATGAGGTTGTCTCTCGAATTGATTCTTCCTGGCAGACAGGGCGGGTACGCCTAGGAGACGGAATGATTGAAGCAGACAGGCTGACGAAATATTACGATAAGCATACCGCCATTCGCGATGTTTCGTTCACAGTCGAGAAGGGCGAGGTTGTAGGGTTCCTGGGGCCGAACGGCGCCGGGAAGACGACCACGATGCGCATCCTCACCGGTTGTCTGCCGCCCAGCGGCGGGACGGCGCGCGTCGCCGGGTACGATATCCTGACCGAGTCGCTTCAGGTGCGGCGGCGTATCGGCTACCTGCCGGAGAACATACCGCTGTACACCGATATGAAGGTCGTCGACTACCTGACGTTCGTGGCTGAGGTCAAAGGTCTGGAGCGCGGCACACGACGTCAGCGGATCGGCGAGATTATGGAGAAGTGCGGCGTGGCCAAGGTCCGGCGGACCTTGATCGGGGCGCTCTCGCGCGGCTACCGGCAGCGGGTCGGGATCGCGCAGGCGCTGCTCAACGCTCCCGAGGTGCTCATCCTGGACGAGCCGACCATCGGGCTCGACCCACGGCAGATCATCGAGATCAGGCAACTCATCAAGGAGCTGGCCGGTCAAAGTACGGTCATCCTGTCAACACACATCCTGCCAGAGGTCAGCATGCTCTGCCATCGGGTGATTATCATCAACAACGGCCAGATCGTGGCGGTCGATACCCCGGAGAATCTGACGACCGGACTGCAGAGCTCCACCAAACTGCGAATCAGGGTAGAGGGACCGGTAGACCAGATCGGGATGGCCCTGACTCAGCTTCCAGGCGTCCTGCGGGTCGTCGCGGAGGATGAGGTGCACGAGACCGCTCATAGCTTCGTCGTCGAGTCGGAGCGGAATTGCGACCTGCGCCGCGAGGTGTCGCGCCTGATCATTGAGCGCGGGTGGGGTCTGCTGGAGCTTCGACCTGCCGACATGAGTCTGGAGGAGATATTCGTCCGCCTGGTCACCAAAGAGACGCAGGAGGTGCGGGCATGAACGTCCTGGCGATCTTCAAAAAAGAGTGGCGGGCCTACTTTGCGTCGCCGATCGCCTACGTCGTCTTGACGATCTTTGCGCTCATCTCGGGCTACTTTTTCTATAGCCTCCTCGCCTTCTTCTCGCTCAGCAGCCTCCAGGCCACCATGAATCCAGGGTTCGGTCCAGGTCTGAACGTCTCCGAGTGGATCGTCCGCCCGCTGTTCCGCGATATCGCCATCACCATGCTGCTGCTGATGCCCGCGGCAACCATGCGGCTGTTCTCCGAAGAGAAGAAGACGGGAACCATCGAACTCCTCTTCTCGTACCCGATCCGGGACTGGGAACTGCTGTTGGGTAAGTTCCTGGCGGCGCTCGCGCTGTATTCGGCGATGCTCGGAATCAGTCTGGTGGACATCGCGATGCTTGGGTCCCTGGCAACGCTGGAATGGGGCCTCATCCTGAGCGGCTATCTCGGTCTGCTGCTCCTCGGGATGGCCTTCCTGGGACTCGGGATACTCGCCTCTTCTCTCACCGAAAACCAGGTCGTTGCCGCTGTCGGGGCCTTCGGCGTCCTTCTGTTACTGTGGGTCATCGGTTGGTCCACCGAGGCGGCCGGGCCGACGCTGGGCCCTATCCTCTCGCATCTCTCGATCATCAACCATTACGACAGCTTCGCCAAAGGCACGATTGAAAGTCGTGACGTCATCTTCTACCTCAACTTTACGCTCCTCTGCCTCTTTCTGACACTCCGTTCTCTGGAATCGAAGCGGTGGAGGGGGTAGGCCGGTGGATAAGCTGACACGCTTCGCCATACCTGTCGGTCTCTTCCTCCTTGCCGCGGGCGGGATTGCCTACAACATCCGTCCGAATCTGAAGGCGTGGATGGGGAGCATCCTCCTGCTCGGAGCAATCCTGATCCTTGCGGGGGCCTATCGTTTCTTCGGCGATATCACGGCCTGGCTGAATCGGCGTTCTACGATGACCGGACTGAACGTCGCCCTGATGACCATGCTGGTGGTGGGGATCATCGGTCTGGTCGAGGTCATTTCGGCCAAGCACAATACGCGGTTCGACCTGACCGCAGGGAAGCGGTATACCCTTTCCGATCAGACCAGAAAGGTCGTCCGAGCACTCGCCAAGGATGTCCAGGTCACCGCCTTCTTTCGAGCCGATCAGGCGGAGCGCCGCCCTGCTGAAGACCTGCTGCGCCAGTATGCCGACCTGTCGCCGCACTTTCGTTTTGAGGTCGTCGATCCTGACAGGAATCCCGGCAGGGCCAAGCGATACGGCATCGCCACGTACGGCACCACGATCTTAGAGACCCAGGAGAAGGAGGAAAAGATCGCCGAGGTGGATGAGGAGCACCTGACGAATGGGCTGCTGAAACTGCTGCGCGAAGGGAAGCGGACGATCTATTTTCTGAAGGGGCACGGGGAAAACGAATTGGAGGACAAATCGCGAAACGGCTACCGACAGGCAAAAGAGGCGATCGAAAAGGCCAACTACCAGGTGAAGGAGCTGTTGCTCCTGCGCGAACGCGAGGTCCCCAAAGACGCCTCAATGCTTGTCATCAGCGGGCCGAAGCGCGACCTGGCCGAATCGGAGTTGCAGGCCCTGCAGGTGTTTGTTGAGCGGGGCGGCAAGCTGCTCATACAGCTCGATCCGTATACGACGCCGAGCCTCAAAACCTTTGTGGGCCGATATGGCATTACGGTTGGAGATGATGTGATTGTGGATCAGTATGCTCGCACCATGGGCGGCGATTACCTGATGCCTATCGTCTCAACCTACTATCCGCACGCGATCACCCAGAACTTCACACTCGCCTCCCTCTTTCCCTTTACGCGCTCTGTCGATGTCGCGAAGCCGTCGCCGGAAGGAGCGACGGTCCAGAAGCTCGGAGAGACTGGACCGGGAAGCTGGGCGGAGACCGACAGGGCCGAGTTGAATCGCGGCCAGATCAGCTTTGAGCAAGGACACGATCGGCCGGGACCGGTCCCGGTGGGCGTTATCGCCACGGTGCAGGTGAAACAGGCGGCAGCACACGCGGCGGCGGATCAGGCCGCTACAGGAAAGAGTGACCAGGCAGGTGAGACACAGCAGCAGACCAGCCTGGCCAGGCTGGTGGTATACGGCAACTCCGGATTCGCCAGCAACAACTTCCTGAATTTTTCGGGAAACCGCGATCTCTTCTTGAACAGCATCAGTTGGCTGGCTGAAGACGAGGCCATGATCTCTATTCGACCGCAAGAGGCCACAACGACCCCCATCATCCTGAGCGCAGCGCAGGGACGGATGGTCTTTTGGATGTTGGTTATCGTGATGCCCGGCCTGTTCCTGATTTCCGGGACATCGGTGGTTCTCAGGCGGAGACGATCGCGATGAGGTGGCGCTCGCTTGGTCTGCTGACGCTGTTGCTGGCGCTTGTCGTCGTGGCCTACTATGCCCTGGAGCGCAAGGACGCCGTATCCGAGTCGGATGCCAACCGATTATTTTACGCCGAGGAGAAGGACGTCGAGACCATCTCCATCAGGAAGGGCGACGCGCTGATCGTACTGAAGCGTAAAGGCGACCTGTCTGCCGAACAGGCTGGCGGGTGGCAATTGACCGAGCCTGTGCAGACTGCGGCCGACAGTACAGAGGTTGCCTCGCTGCTCCATACGCTGTTGGAAACCGGGGAAGAACGACGCATCGAGGAGACGCCGAAGAGCCTGGCCGACTACGGACTGGACCATCCTTCACTCCACCTTAGCCTGGCACTGAAGGGCGGACAGATGTTACCGGCTCTGCTGCTGGGCGATCTGAATCCGAATGGCCGGTCGGTCTATGCGAAGCGCCCAGACAAGCCGGCGGTCTTTCTGGTCACCGTCAAGGTGCGGATCCGCGCGGACAAGAAACCGGACGATTTCCGCGACAAGACCCTGCTCGCCCTGGAACCGAACCAGGTCACCCAAGTTGAGCTAATCGGCAAGGGACAGCCGATCAGCCTGATTCAAGCTGATGGAAAGGGATGGGAAATCAGCAAGCCGATCAAGTCGAAGGCAGACTCGGCGGTCGTCGGACAGTTATTGTGGAAGATCAAGGATACGCGCGTAGACGCGTTTGTCGATTCCGGTCCTGACGCCAAGCGGAGGTACGGCCTGGAGCGTCCAGACCTCATCGTAGAGCTAAAGGGCGCAGGTAGCGTCGCGCGGCTCCTGCTCAAGAAGGCCGCCGACCCTAAAGTCGGGCTCTACGCCATGACCGAGCCTGGAGCAAATGTCGTGACCCTCGATGCTGCCCTTCTCACTGATCTCGCCAAGTCGCCATCCGATTTTGTAGACCGATCCACACCGGAGAGCCAGTCCCTTACCGGAGATATTGAGGAGAGCACTAGATAGATTGCGCTGTTGCACAACATCTCAACCCCCCCCTTTGGAGAAGGGGGGATGTAAGCTATTTAATGCTCTGAGTTAGGTTTGGGAAGACGTTCGTCTGCCTTCCAACCGGACGCGCCAGTGCAGCGCAAACGAAAGCGCGGTATAGTAGATCGGATATACCAGAGACCAGGCGACCAGCGAGGGTGAGGGATCGGGAAGCTGCCAGAGGAGAATCAGGAGTGCTGCGCACCACAGGATACCTAATCCGATGGTGAGAGGGCGAAGGGTTCGAGTCCGGCCGGGGTAGACATACGTGATCGGCACCAGCACCATGATAGCCGCAAAGAGGGAAAACACCGCATTAAACCAGAGGGGACTCCCCCCCACAAAATAGTAGAAGACCAGGATGTTCCAGTACGAAGGAAACCCGGTGAAAAAGTGATCCGGCGTCTTAGCCGAGACGTGACAGAAGCGGTAGGCGCTGGCAAGCAACGGTAACGGCAGGATCCAGAGCGAGACCGACGCCGGCAGCAGGTTGGCTTCATGGATCAAGACAATCGGGACGACGACATAATTCAGATAATCAACGATGTCGTCCAACTTCGCCCCATCGAACTGGGGCAGGATTTCTTTGACACGAGTGAGTCGCGCCAGCGGTCCATCTACAGCATCAAATACAACAGCCAGCACCATCCCGAAGAACGCCCCTCGATAATCACCCCTGTGTATGGCGATGAGGCACCAGACCCCGATGACCGCTCCACAAGCGGTGAACAGGTGCACCGCCCACGCCATCATCTGTGGCCACACGCGCGCTCCCATTTTCACGCCGACCTTCCCGTCCCTCCTTCACTGCGCTACCAGTGAACGGTAGGCGCTGCCGATGGTGTCACTCCTTACAAGGCGGAAGTCGTGTTAGTGATCTGCTCGCGTCCCTGTCCCGGCGCTTTCCTTCTGAGAGGTACCGGGTTGGGCCAGTTCGGCGATCCATCCCTTGACCCGCTTGGCATCGTCTGAGTCGGACGGCACAAGCGCGAGAAATCGCTGGAACGCCTCAGTCGCCCCCTTCGCATCCCCCTTCTCCTTCAAGGCCTGCCCCTTATCGAACAGCGCGTGAGCGTACTGGGGGTTCAGGCTCAGCGCCCGATCATACAGCTTGATAGCCTCATCCGGGCGGTTGCTTCCCATCATGATAACACCGAGGTGTGTCAGCGCCTCAAACTGGCCGGGATCGCTTATCAGAATCTGATGATATTTGTCCCAGGCCGCGTTGAGGTCACCGGCTTCGAGCGAGGCGTGGGCCGCCTTCAAGGCCGAATCGATCTCCGAGGGCGAGAGCTTGGGGCCGGGAGCGGCTGACGTCGATGTGGCGGCCGATTGTGGTTGCGGGACGAGCGGGACAAAGGCCGAGGCCACGTACCCGAGGAGAAAGCCTACGGCTAAGGTACTGCTCAACATGATGGCCAGACGTCCCTTGCCGCCGGACCGTGGTTCTTCTTCGACCTTTTCTGAGTTCTCTCTGGTTGTCATAGCTTCGAAAGTCTCCCGTGTCATTGCGAGGCGGAGCCGAAGCAATCTCGCAGTCCTTCAGGTCAACGACGGTGAGATTGCCACGCTCCCTTCGGTCGCTCGCAATGACGAAGTGGTGAGCCGCATGGACGAGCCGGCTACACATGGGGCATTGCAGTTGCGAGTTCGTCAGCAACAATCTTTGCGACAAGATCCCCCTTCCCTTCATCCGAATATTAGCACAGATACTTACCGGCTTAGCAGACTCACAGCCCGCTGAGCCGACCCTTTCGCTTTGGCCAAGACCGCCTGCGCCAGATCAGGATTGTGCACACCGCCGGCCTTGACGACCAGATCGAGGTCTCCTTTTACTGCCGTAAGCAGGACGCGTACCTCAGACGCCATGGAGTGGTCCGGAGCACGACGCAGACCGGACTCCCCTTTCCTGACGAGGCGTCTGACCTCTTCCAGACCGTGATCTATCTCCCTCCGCCGCTGCGCGAACGTCTTCAAGTATGTACCGTCATGACAACCAAGACAGCGCGTAGCCACCGCCTGCCTGGAATGCTTCGTTTGCACGTCGTGACACCCTACGCAATCCGTAAACGCCGCATGGCTACTTGGGGCCGGCTCACCTGCCTGAGTCTCGATCGTGCCGGAGAAGAAGGCATGTTGAGCTCTGTGACAGGCGATGCACCGCTCGTTGTCATTGCCTGCGCGGTGATGACAGCCCAGACAGGTAGTTTTTGTTGCGGTCACCGCCTTATGTCGCTCTGCCGAGTGGCATGCCGTACACGTGACCCCGAAATCGGTCACGTGGCGGACATGCGGAATCGTCTCGGCCCCGAAGTTTACCGTCTCCGGCGCCCGGACCCTCGCCTGATTATGACACAGTACCGCGCAGTAGCCTCCCCGGATGAGGGTCTCGTCGGCAACCTTCAGCGGCGATTGCCCGACGGTGACCATCGACTGGTCCAGGTAACCGTCCGCGACCTTTAGCAGGTCGGCGGCAAAGAAGACGTTATGAACGCCCTTTCCGTTGATGACGAATTCGACATTGTGCCGCGCATCGCTGGCCAACTTCCAGGCCTTTGCGAACTGCGGGTGGGTTCGAAAGGTCGTTTGCAATGTCTGCTCCACCGACAAGAGCTTCCCGCTGACCGCCGCCTGCATACCAGCCATGGTCGTCGTCCAGCGTTCCAGCATGCCCTTGTACCGCGTACCATGGCAGCCCAGACACGCGCGTTCGGATGGTCGGAAGGTCCGCCCCGCGAATGTCTCGATGGCCTTATCCTTCCCCAGCTCTATATGACAGGCGACACATTCCACCCGGACCTGAAACATGTGGCCTGGAATCATCGGCGTTCCCTTCCCCCCCATGCCGATATACATCTCGAGGACCCCCCGGTGGGTAGCCTGATGGCAGGTCTTGCAATCGAGCTCGCGATCCCGAGCGGGAGGGTGTGCCTCCGGCGTCTTTACCGCCGGCGGCTGCAACCCGCGCTTCGGCTGGACCTGGGCGTTGTTCTCGACAGCCTCGGCGCTGGAAGGTTCGACCAGCCATTCCAATAACCGACTGATGGATAGGCCGATGGGTGGGGGGAGTGCGTGTTTGATCTCGCTGTGGCAACGGGTGCACTCGATGTGATGACCGGCTACGTGGAAGTCATGCATAAATGGGGTATCGGCGTACTTTTGCAGCTTCTCCGGCTGATTGTGGCAGGCGTAGCAGCGCTCTCGTGGCGCCTGGCCATCCCCCTCAACCACGTTGAGATGGCACTTCTCGCACCCAACATTCCGCTTGACCACCGACTCATGGTTGAAGGTGATGGTCCCCAGCTTGATGTCGCCCTTTGGCGCAGTATGGCAGACAGTGCAACCCCCAAGAGGATGAAATTCCCGTGCGGTTTTCATCCCCTTGAAGTGGCAGAGGTAACAGGTAGTCGTTGTCACCTCAATGTGGGTTCCCACCACGATCTGAGAGTGACAACTTGTACAACGGAGCTGTCGCCCACGGCGTTCCTCTTTCAGGTGAGGACCGTGGTCAAAGATAATCCCCCGCTTGAAGGTCACCTTCCCCTCCAGCAGGCGGCTCGCATGACAACCCGAGCGAAGACAGCTCGCATCCTCCACCTCGGCGAACGGCTTCGAACTGTAGGTCTGCGTCGCCCACTTCGCCACCTGGGCCAGCGCCTGGTATTTGACCCAGATGGTCCCACGAAGCTCAGGAGGGTAATGGCAGTCGATACAGGTGACGTTATTGTGCTTGGAGGCCTTCCATGCCTGAACATACGGTTTCATGATGTGGCAGGAATTACACAGCATCGGGCTCGAACTGAGGCGATAGAGACCGCCGAGCGCGAGCATTCCAGCGACGATGCAGGTAGCTGCGGCAATTAGAAGAAAGTGCTTACCTCGTCGTCGAGTAGGCGGCTGCTCAGCCATCTGATCCTCTATCGGGACCGTCCCGCAGTTCTGTCATCTCGTCCGGCGACACTGGGCTTGGCGCGGATTCCGCCGCGAGCATCTCCTCCAGTTCGGCGGCGTGATCCTGAGCCATCTGTTCCCCTGTGAGCCTCCCCGTCAACCAGACCGGACTCATCGGGTAGACATCGGGCCGGAAGATAACGCTGTAGAAGTGCCAGACCAGGACGGCCAGCGTAGCCAGCCACGCCTCGTAATAATGGACGACAGTCGCCAGGTCAATCACCGCAAGCGGCCAGCGTGTCAGCACCCCGGTCTGGAACCACATGATAAACCCGGTGCCGGCCATCACGACAGTTCCCCATACGACCGCCCAATACTCCAGCTTTTCCGCATAGGTGAACCGGTGGAAACGCGGCCGATGTGGTCGCCAGCCCAGGTTAAAGGCCACCATGTCCCACGCCTGGCTGATATCCCGCCGGCAGGGTCGCATCAGCCGGAACTGCGTCCGGCCACGCTGGGTCCAGAAAAGATACGCCAGATGGTAGACAGCCGCCACCGTCATCATCGCGCCGGCGATCCGATGGAGCCATGCGCGGACGGCATATCCCTTTTCGATCCAGACCAGCGGCCGCACCCACCACGCATCGGGAAACTTCAGCGCAAATCCGCTGAGTACCAGGATCGTAAAGGTGACCAACAGTGTGACATGCTGAATCCGCTCATTGAGTGTGAAGCGCTCAAAGAGGCGGTGCGCGACCTCCGACGGCACGCGGAATCTGCCGGTCTCCCGCTCCTCTGCCCGCCAACGCTCCCGCAGACGCGCCAGAAAGTCAAGCGCGTTGTGCAGGCTCATCCCGCCGATGACGATCACGATCATCACCAGGTAGATCCGTCGGATCAGTGTCACCCATGGGTGTTCGCCGAACCCAGGGGCCACGTGAATCCTGGCGGCGGCCAATTGCATGCCCGCGCCTCCATGGCACTGGCCGCAGGTTTGCGAGAGGTTCATCGGGTTGACGGTCGAGCGTGGATCGGCGGAAGGTCGGATGTTGTGAGTTCCATGGCAGCTTGCACAGTTGGCCACAACGGGAGAACCGCCCCTTACCGCAAGGCCGTGGAAGCTCTCAAAGAACGTCCCGGCGCGACCCGGCGCGAGGCCGAACTCCTCGACCACGGGCGCCGCCTCGTGACAGGCCGCGCAGGTCTTGGAGATCGTCAACGGCGCGACCCGCGATCCCGGCGCGCGGGTCCCGGTAATCCCGTGCTCTCCGTGGCAATCAGTGCATGTCGGCGCCGCCGAAATTCCGCGCGAGACGGCCCCCCCGTGGACGCTATCCTGAAACTGCGCGGCCTCATTGGCGTGGCAACGGCTGCACGTTGCAGCGACGTTCCCTTTGAAGATACCCGAGGCAGGATCAGCGCCTCGTCGGATCTCGTGAGCGCCATGGCAATCGGTGCAGGTGGCAGCGGCGAGATTGCCTTTCTGCAAGATGGCCTGTCCGTGGATACTCTGCTCGAAGAGCGCCACGACCCGCGGCCTGGCGATCCGCTCTTTGGCGATGACTTTCGGATCGGCATGGCAGCGGGCACAAATTTCGTGAATCTGCGAGCGATGGGTGGACGACGCGGGATCGCGGCGGGATCTGACGGTATGGGCTGCATGACATGTCACGCAGGTAGGCAGGCTCCGAGCCGGCTCCCCGCGGACCTCAGCGTGAATACCGACCGCCATCTGTTTTGCCTGGCTGCCATGGCACGCCGCGCAGATGACGTCGACAGCGGCGGTTATCTTCCGAATTCGGTGACTGCCGTGGCAGGCGACGCAATTGGCGCTGGGGCCGCTGCCACCCAGCTTCGCATGAGCGCTTTCCAGAATCTGCTCATGGGACTTACGATGACATGTGTTACAACGGACCGGCTGCGGTATTTCGGTGTGAGGCCCTTCCGAGATGTCGGCATGACACGCGGCGCAGGTAAGCGTTTTATGCGGCGATTGAGCCAAGTCTGACGGCTCTACGAACAGTGAAGTGCGTCGTTCCTTCCCGGTCTCCTTCTTCAAGTCGGGATCGTTATGGCAGGTCAGGCACTCCTCTGGGACGGAAGACGGCTCCGTGAAGGCCACAACGGCATTCGGAACGATCGTCAGGCACAGCCACGCAAGGAAAAGGGCTCCTGCCGCCTTTCCGCAGCGTACGCTCCTGGTTATCACACGCGATATGGTGTCGCTACCCACGTTCCCAAGCAGGATGCATGATAGTAGCGATCGGGAACAGGCAGTCTCTCAAGTCGGCTGCCCGCCCCGGCTCAGTCGCTATGTCTTGGTGCTGTACAGGTGCGGGACTACGACGATGACGGGACCTTATGGCACTTCAGGCAGCTATCCTTCTCCTTCGTCGAGAATGCGATCTTCCCGTTATGGCAGGTGCCACACGCCTTCCCTTCATCGTAAGCCTTCATGGTCAGGTCCGGGGAGGTTCCAATCTTGGTCTTGAACGGTTTACCCTTGCCGTGGCAGTTCAGACACTTTTGACCTTTTTCAATATGCGTCTTATGATTGAACGTCACCTTCCCGGGACTCCGATTTCCCTGCTCATCTGTAGTCTTCTGCTCGAACGCGAATGGAGGTGGGATCTTGGGCTTTGCCTGGGCGAGACTGCGAATCGGTGTAAAGCTGACGATCAGAAGACACGCCAGAGCGAGCGTCGTGCCCCTTCGGATCATTCGTCCCATATCTCCTCCTTTTCGCGTGGAATCTTTTCGAACCGTAAGTATCGTACCAAGCTTCACGGCTACATCCTGCCGGCGTCTTCTGACACTCCACCGGCGTGTTTCACGCACGATTGAACTATAGTCACTTTGCTCAATTGTGTCAATGCCGGTAGTGCTATCAATCAGGCCTTCCTCGCCGATCGACTTCTCTGATCTTCAAGAAGAGGCCGACCAGGACCGCGACAATAATCAGCATGGAGGCCGCCAGCCCCTTTCGACGAAACTGCACCTCGGCCAGGAGACCTTGGCCGCTTTCAAGACTCTTCTGAGCCACGATCGACCCCGCGTCGGTAGCGGTCTTGATCTGTTCCATGTCGAGCGAATGAGTGGCTGCCCTGGCCTTAATCAAGGACTCTTGTGCGGTCAGCAGTTCGAACCGTGGAGAACCGATCTCCATCCCTGCGTGCTCGGCCCTGGTCAGGATCGCCGTCGCCTGATCGATCCGGCTTGAAAGACCCCCAATCATGGTTCGCAATTCGGCGGCCTTCTTGAGCGGCGCAGAGTCGGATTCATGGCACGTCGCACACGGGGTGTCCTCACCGCCGCCCAGCATCGCATCCGACGGTTGCGTGATATCGTGATTGCTATGACATGTCACGCACGCCGGCATCCCCAGTTCGTCGAACGCCGACTTGTGCGGACTCTTGGCAAAGAGGTCGGCCGTCACAACATGACAGTGGCTGCACACATTCGCTACCGAATCGACGCCGGGAGGAGCAGCGCCGTGACTGCCGTGGCAGCTACTGCATGTCGGCGAGGCAAGATCGGCCCGCTTGGTCAACATCTCGTAATGAACGCTCTGCTTATACTTCTCAAGCTGATCGGTGGCGATCTTGTACGGTTTCATGTACTCCGCATTGCCGTGGCATCCGCCGCAAGTCTCGGCCACATTCGTCGGATAGGTCCAGGCCATCTGATCCTTGACGGCGCGTATCGCGTGCACATCATGACAACTGGTACAGACAGCGACCTTCTGATCGCCCTCGCGCAGCTTCTTGCCATGGACACTGCTATAGTATTCCTTGACCTGATCCGTTCGAATAGACGGATTAAACGACCGCATAAAGTTTGGATCGCTATGGCATCTCCCGCAGGACTCAGGAATCGCGTACCGCTTCGGTTTACCCAGGAATCCCTTGGCCGGGCTGTGGGCCTGCGCCTTATTGTCAAGCGCGGTCTGATCGCCGCCGTGGCAGCTATGGCATCCCAATCCTCGCGCCACGTGGTAATCGTCTTTAATCTTGAAGGCCGGACGATTGAGGCGCTCCTCTCGTAACGACTTGTGACAGTCGGTGCACGCATCCTCTGCGGCAGCGAAGGGGACACGGATCAGGACAGCCGCGGCCAGGAGAAGGCCAAAGCACATGATGCGCAGCAGCATCCTCACGGCTGCATCATTTGACGGGCGCCACATATCCAAGAAACGTAAATATCACGATGTACGCAATGATGCCGATCCCGATCAAACGGAAGAGCGGGCTCGGCTCTCCCATGGCCGATCGTTTGTCCAGAAATGGGACCAGCAAGAGGAATAGTCCGCCCAGGCTGAACCCCAGAACGCCCAAGACCTCGCCCTCAAATGGGCCGATCTTGGCCGGGATGTACTTCAAACTCTGGAACATGAAGACGAAGAACCATTCCGGTCGGATTCCGGCAGGCGCCGGCGCGAAGGGATCGGCCTTTTGTCCCAGCTCCCACGGGAACAGCGCGGCCAGTGCGGCCAAAAGTCCCAGCGCAACAAACCAGCCAAAGAGATCTCGCAATAGAAAATTGGGGACAAACGGCATCGTTCTGAGCGGCTGCCCCCTGTGTGCGCGCTCGACGGCGAGAGGAACGCTCATCCCCTGCTTCTGGACCAGGAACAGGTGGAGGCCGAGAATCGCCGTCATGAGCGCCGGCAGAATGGCAATGTGCATACCATAAAACCTAGACACCGTCGCGCCGGTGACCTCATCGCTGCCTCGGAGCAACCGCATCAGCACCGGACCGACAAGCGGGAACTGTCCGACGATCTCCGTTCCGACCTTTGTGGCAAAATACGACAACACATTCCAGGGCAGCAGATAGCCGCTGAAGCCGAAGAACAGTACGATGCCGAACAGCAGTATTCCGGTCACCCATGTCAGTTCTCGCGGCTTTCGGTAGGCCTGAGTCAGATAGACGCTGAACATGTGGATCATCATCGTCAGCACCATCAGGTTAGCCGACCAGCTATGGATTGAGCGGACCAGCCATCCGAATTGGACGTCGGTCATGATAAACTGCACGCTCTCGTATGCCTCTTCGCCGCTGGGCCTGTAGTAGAGCGTCAACAGGATGCCGGTCGCGACTTGAATCCCGAAGAGAAAGAGCGTCATCCCGCCGAAATAATACCAGACGGTATGCCGATGGACCGGGATGACCTTTTTCTGAACGAAATGTCTGAGCGGCCAGAGATCGATTCGCTCTTCGAGCCAGGCCGCAATTCGGACTCCTGCCACCTCGGTTATCCTTTCATGACGATAATCTGCTCGCCCCTGACGTTCAACTTCAGTGGTTCCAAGGGCCGTGGCGGCGGACCGCTGATGTTCTTCCCATTGAGGTCGTATACGCCGTTATGACAGGCGCACCAGATGTCCTGTCGATCTTCCCGGTATTGCACCGTACATTGCAGGTGGGTGCAGACGGCAGAGAAGGCCCGCAACTCGCCCGCCGATGTCTTCACCACGATGCCGGGAAGACTCCTGAAGCGGAAGATTCGCCCAGTGTTCGCCTTCAACTCGGCCAGTTTCCAGGGAAGGGTTACGCTGAATGTCGTCGGCTCGGCCAGTTTTGGAGGAATCAGATATTTGACGACCGGATAAACGATAGATAGAAAGAGCACGCCGAGAGAACTCCCCAGCAGCCAATTTACCGTCCGACGCCCATGATCGACCTGTTCATCTTGCTCCGGCACGACCATTCCCTCCTTCACTCATAAATATGAAAAGCCAGCCTACCAGACAACACCCGGCAGGCTGGCTTGCCTGCTCTGTTCGCAGGCAACATACTAACACATCAGTGAGATGTCTGGAATATGTAGACTCGCTCAGAACTGATAGCGAAGCGTGAACGCTCCGATATGCGCGTCGTAATTCTGGAGAAACCGAGCACCCAAATAGGTGTCGGTCGTTGGTGACAGGTTCGTCAGGCCGGATTGCCCGATCTGATCGGTCGCCCAGTCCTTTTCCCGAAACTGCTCAAATCGATATTCGCCCTTGAGGCTCCAGTTTCTGGTCAGGTGGTAGCGAAGCGCAGCAATCAGCGTGTGTAGATTCGTGTTTGACAGCGGATAGCGGACGGCTTTCGCGCTGGTTTGCTGGGCCGGGGTACCACTGGTCGGCGCGACAGGGTTGAACGAATTGATGATCGTGTCGGCATCAGAAAAGGTGTACGTCAGCCGAAAATCGAGGCGTTTGGGAATCAGGTTGACGTCAGCGCCGATCCCATAGGTATCCACTTTATCTCTGTTGAGGCTCCGCCAGTTGAAATCGGAAAAGTCACAGACGACGTTACTGTTTGTCGCTGTAGGAGTGGTAAATACACACCCCGGCGCCAGGACAGTCGTCGTCGCGACGTTGCCGGTAACCGGCCTGGAGCGCGAGAGTTGATCGTACTTGAACTCCTCTCTCATGTAATTCACGAAAAAAGAAAGCCACGGAAGGGGGCTATACGTCAGATCACCGCCAAGGCTCCATCCTCTCGAATCCTGCAGCCCAAGCGGAGACTTATTAAAATCATCCCGGATGAGGCTATAGGTCGTCGTAAAGTTCAGCGTCTCAACGGGGGTAAATGAGGCCAGAATCTCAACCCTGTCACGGGTTCGGTCGGCCTCGTCAAATTTCCGGAGCAGAGCCGATTGACCCTGAAGGTTCAGAGCAAATTCCTCTCCTTCGATATCCGTCACGACGTGCTGTTGGTGAGCCTGGGTGTTGTAATTACTGATGTCACGCCAGCTCCGGCGATAGGCAGTGCGAAGCAGGAGCCAGTCGAACGGCGAGTAATCGAAGCTGCTCTTCAGGAAATGCTCATCACTGGTTGGCACCTCGCGGACCTTCGCATCGCGGTCCCATCGCTCCCATTCGTAGCCCACCTTGAAATGAAGATCGCTGAGCAGCGCATAACCCGCATCCAGGTGCGCGTTGTGCTTCGTATAGGAGTACGGCGCATTAACCCGCGTCTCGGTTGTCAGCGAGGTATCCCGCACCGTATGCGCAGCAAACTCGATCTCTGACGATCGGTTGTCGAAGTCATAGAAGCGGTAGCCGCCGTAGAGCGTCAGGGGCCAAGCAGCGAGCGGGCGGCTTGTCGCATTGAGTGTCACAAGGGCCGTCCTGATATCGCCGTCGAGGTCCTGACGCGGCAGCGCCAATTGAGGATCGGCGGCCAAGGCAGCGTTAATGGTGTGCGGGACGAAGTTCTCATCCTGAAATCGCCAGCCGTAGGAAAACTTCCCCGTAATCCGCGTGCGCAGCGGCAGCAAGACACCGCCCGCCAAAAACACATTATGGGCTTGGTTGCTCGGATCCATAGTGGTCCGGCCGCGCGCCGACGCAGTTGCGCTGCTGGTCGCTGAAAGCGGGTTGTCAAATACGACCTTCTCGATCCCCTGGTCGAAGATCGAGGCGGCATAACCGAGGCCGATATTCCATCCGGGCCTCGCATACTCAGTCTTGATCTCAACCTGGTGCGTCCGATCAAAGCGAGGGGCCGGCAACTCAACGATGCTGCCACCCGGACTGCTGAAACCTGCGCCAAAGGGGATCGTCCCGTCCTTTTCCGTATAGGTGTAACGAGCCCCCGCATTGAGCGACTCGCTCAGGACGTACTTGAATCGAAATCCTGCCTTGCTTGTTAAAAACGACAGATCGACCGGCGCGGCGTTGGCCAGAAAGCCGGCCAATACCGAGGCTCTTGTTGCGGGGGTAGCAGCCTGCACTGTCGATGCGACACCAGGCGGCAGGGTCAGATTGACGGTGCTGTCTTCATGTGTCGTGGCGAACAGGGTCCGTCCGGTAGTGCTCAACAGGTGCGGGACCTGGTCCCAGAAAATCTCCAACTCATAGCCGCCGTACTGCCCTGTTCGAAACAGGTAGCTCTGATCCTGTTTGAAGCTGTCTATCGCGGTAAAGTCGATGTAACGCTTTTTGTCTTTGGTCTCCAGGGAGAGACGAAGGTGGTCCAAGAATGGGCTCTCTTCAAGGACACGGTACTCCTGGAACTTGGCCGAGCTCCGACGGCCATCGATGTCGCGATAGCCGCCCTCAACATCGAGTCCGGTCAGCTCAAAATCGAATGGCAGCCCGGCGTTCAGCCAGTTGACCCACGAAGGGATATCCTCCTGCGGCGGGGGTTGTTCGGCGAAGCCGGACGCAACGATAGTCAGTGATAGGGCGACAACAAGCAGGAACGCTTGACTGATCCGTCTCTTCCCACACGATACGCCCATGGCCCACCTCCTCCGTGTGCTTCAGATCGCGACCTCAGTTCGTGAAGGCGAACCCTGAGGGATGGTTTGATCCATGGATCTTCTGGTGACAGTTGGTGCAGCCTCTATTGACAACATACCGTGATCCGGTCGTCGGATCGTAGGGATTCGTGGGATGTCGGGTCTCGATGTGGCACTGCTGGCAGAGGCGGGGAATCCTGACCTTCAGGAGCCTCGCATTCGTGGAGCCGTGCGGCTCGTGACAGTTTGTACAGCTCTCGATGACGGGCGCATGCTCCCACAGGAACGGCCCCCGTTTCTCGGCATGGCACGTATAGCAGTTTTCGTTGACCGAGTCTTCCCGCAGCATCGCCTGCGTCGCGGTTCCATGAGGGTTATGGCAGTCGCTGCAACTGATCTTTCCCTCGCGTAACGGCATGTGGGAGCTGCGCTGGAGCTGAGCCCGCCGGTTCTGGTGGCACTGCGAACAGACCTCGATCGCGGTCGGCTTCGCCAGGTTGTACCGGTCCGACACCGACGTCATCACCTTGTGGCAGGAGACGCACGCCACACCCCGTACCTCGTGGGTGCTTCCCCTCCAGAAGGTGTGCTCGCCCTTTTCGTGGCAGCCGTTCACACAGGTGGCATTCTGCGCCTCGACCGGCTCTGCCCCCTTCCTGAAGGTCGTTAATGTCCCCAGGGCGCCCCCCTCCGTCTCCACGTGCGAGCCCCCCGGGCCGTGACACGACTCGCAATTCCGCTGCTCTTGCGGAGTGCGCGGGTTGATGGACATGATCCGCCCCATCATCGTCTTATGGAAGCGCTTGGCCGACTCCTCATGACACGCCAGGCAGGACTCGCTCCCCACATATTTGGCGGCCGGCGGCGGACCGGTCCACTGAGGCCGGGACGCACCGGCGCCGGCAGCGGACGACGCTTGAGGATGAAGAGCTTGGGAGGAGCCGGATGACGGCGGGCTGAATCGACTACAGGCCCATCCAACAAGGAGGGCGACAGCCAGTAAGGGCAGCAGGGCGACAACAGCGTTACGTTTCTTCATCTCTGAACCTTATGTAGTGTGGGGTGCGACTGGAAACGCAACTCTGGATTCGAGTAGCGGGTGTACTATATGACTGGTTGCATTCGATGTCAAGGTATTTGACGGTCTCGCTGTACTTGTTACACCTCCGCTGAATGAGCCGGACCAGGGCACGCTACCTCGCTGCGCGACTTCCAGCTACATTAAGAGCCGCTCCCTCCACCTCCATGCAGTGACGAGGAGCAAGAATAAAGTAAGCCCAACTACGGCGGCTTAGGGTTTACGCGAAGAGTTCGCGATCACGGATCTTTCGAGGATCGCTGTAGCATTCAACCCACCAAGCCTTTTCTTCCGATTTGCGGGGAGGCTTGGCAAGATGCAGCTTTTTCTTCTGCTTTTGTGCATCGAGTTGAGCCACCCTGAAATGATAGTGATCAAAGAGACGCAGCGCCTCGATCATATAGGACACCGCGATGCGACGGTTGCGGATGAGCAGCAGATGTTCTCCGTTTTTGGTGTCGGCGGGCACGGAGAAATTGTAGGAGCCAAAATAGACGCGGGCAGTCGGCTTGTTAAAATCTATCACCACAAACTTGTGGTGCATACGATTACCGCCGCCACCCGTCGGCTCTGACTTGAACGGCTCCGGGACTGTTTGCCCGGTCAGCGCCGAAGGAAAGACCGGCGAGACATTGCCGTCCGGCTTCTGAAGGTCGATACCGCCGACCTTCCTGTCGGAGATGCCGTAGACAAAGACTGCCTGATCGTTCGAGACCTTCTTGATGGCGTCCTGTATGACGCCTGGCGTCTGGTAGAGAAATGCCAGTGAATAAAAGAGAGACGATGTGGTCTTTTCGCCGATATCATCCGCAATCGAGTGCAGCAGCGCGTTTGATTCGCCGTGGGGCGAAAACGTCACCAGCGCGTTGATCCCGGTAAGGCCGAGATCTGCCCACCTCGCAGAGTCGGTCACGCCAAAGCCGGCCGGCGTATCATGGTTCCAGTAATTGTCGAATGCCATCAGGAACGGCCTACTCGCGCTCTTACCTCGCAGCACTACAGCGTTATTGGATTGCACAAAAAAGCCGCGCCACGTGAAATTGGTTGAGCCGCACACAACAGCTTTCACCTTTGGACCGTTGACGACGATGGTCTTGTTGTGCTGAAGCTTGCCCATGTGCTGTCGTTTTACGTTGTTCTGTCCGGCAGAGATCGACAGGCGCTGCTCAGCCTGAATCTCCGCAGAATCAGGCTTGCCGTGAGAGCCGTCATCGTCGATGATGATCTTGAGTCGTGAGCCCAACCTTTCGAGACGGGACACAATCTCCGGCTCGTTCAGATCGTAGGCCACCACCCGGACTTGAGCCTTCGTGTCGGCGATCGCTTCATCAAGCACCTCGATCATAGCCTGCCACGCCTCGAAGCCCATCCACGCCAAGGCCTCGTCAGACTTAGGATGTGTCGGAACAAAGGTCAGCCCCTCATCTGCCTTCGGCGGCAGCAGGGTCGACATCGGTCCCTTCGATTCGTATCGATCTACGAATGCTTGGGATGACACAAAGCCACGGGTGAAGGCCACATTAAGTCGGCCCGGATAGGTCTCGCGTCGGAGTTCGATGGGGGCTTCCTGTGACTCGCCGTAGCTCAGCTCGTCCTGTTCATTCATGAAGACCGGAGTGACTCTATAGACAAACTCTCCGGGGAGCTCCGCATTGCGCGGGAAGTGGATCCAACGAAATTTCTGGATCGGCGAGAGCCTGGTCGACAATCGGTTCGGGTTGACATCACCCTCGACATCAGTGAAAGCCAGACGATTTTTCAGCGGGAAGAATTTGTGGCCATCGGGTTCCTTATATTCGATGGCGAAACCCACAAAGTCATGCGGCGGCTCCCCCTTCTTCCAGTTCATCGCCACAAGGGTCATGCCGTCGCCGCGATGCAGTTTGAGCGTAAACGGCGCAGCGGCGCTCTTTCCACTCACTTGAAAGTCATGACCCATGGCGCCTCCTTAGCCCACATCGGGGCCATTTACAGGGCTTTGTTGATCGTCGTTCTTTCATGACACTGTATAGGCATCAATAAAGATCGAATCCGCCGCGAACTTCCGACTCGGCCAGTTGATTGCCATATACCTTCAGTACGATCTCATAGTGACCCGGTGGAAATTGACCGGCCATTCCAATCGGAACCGTGTCGACGGGGCCAATAATAAGAGCTGCCGGGTCATCGGCGCCCCACGTGGATTCCCTGACACCGCTTGCGACGGATTTACCCCCTGCATCAACAGTCGTCCAATGAACGACAAACCTGATTGAGCGGCCCGGAGGGACACGAGACTTCAGTCGCGCCTCCCAGTACAGCCACTGCGGTTTGCCGCTCGCAAAGCTGCTGCTGTATGTGCGTTGGTCGTCTGGCGGAATCTTGGGCACACTTCCGGGATGGGTCGACGCATCCCGCTCAAGCGGCTTCGCCGCCGGATGCCATGCGAATACTCTCAGGTCGGATTCGCCGATTTGGGCTATCAAACAAAACGCGTTCATACGGTGCTCATAACACAGATGATCCCTGACCGCCGGCACAGTCGCAAGTGCCGCCCCCGCTGCGATAAGGGACACGATCACGGCGATGCAGGCCACCATCAATCGGTGCCGACGCTTCTGTTTGGAGTGAAGGGATTCAGGATTCACTGACGCTCGCCTTTGCAGCTGTGACGCCTGACAACCGCCTTCACCGTCGCAACACCAGTAAGCGAGGCGCCGCTAGTTGACCCGCCGAGCGAGATTAGGTGTGGGGTTTCAAAATAAATATAGGTCCGAGGACTCATAGTGAAGATCACTCTTCAGTATCGTGCGTACGAAATAAGTCTGCACCGCTCTCTTTTTCTTTTCGGACCACGTATGAAAGTAATCTGGCGATAAGACAAAATTCTCGCAGCTATCCAGAATCAAACGAGAAAGCTCGTATCGTTGATATGAACCCTGCGACCTAAGGATTCGGTTGAGAGAAGCGCGCGCGTGGGATGCATCGGCCTGAAGATAGGAGAACAGGACTACTGTTCTCGTCGGCTGGATTGGCAAGACATTAAGGTGAATGCGGAGCACATCGTTTCTCTGGTGGAAGTGATCTGTGGTGAATAGTGCACAGGCTGCGATGGTCGCCAGTTCGGCGTCGAAATTGATGACGTCGTGGGTCATCGCTGCGAAATCTCTTTCAGCGTACGCGGCGTCCAGGAGGGATTTGTAGTTAAAGGTCTGCCAAGAGATCATCATACGCTGAAACGTTAAAAGACTTGCTGGACTCGGAGAGTCCTTCGACTCGAGCCCGCGCTCGGCACGGTCGATATAGGCACGTTGGATCTTTAGGTAACCCTCCATTGTCGCATGCAACGCGCGGAAAGCAGCACGATACGCAAGCAAGAAACAGTGCTCCGGGTCTGCAAGGTTCAGTTCGTTCTTCTCGATCGGCGCGAAGATTTGCCCATCGTGAAGCGTGCATAGACCGGTAAAAGTTGTAGCTTGATTCCTTCCGACGAGCCCAAACTCGATTATGGGGCCTTGATCATAACCGACTGATCGCTTCAGCCCGATTACATGACCGTTTCGGACTAACTGCTCGAGCACGCGAGCGTTCTGAACTGAATGCGCACGAACGGCGCGTTCGGCACATTGGAACGACGGCTCAAGGCACCGACTGAACTGTGTCTTATCAATTTGCAAGGTTGATGCAAAGAGGTCTTTGTGTGGAGGCCACTGGTCCGGTTTTGTCATCCAGCCACCCGATAGACCTAACGACGATTCTACTAGTCTGCGTAGCACCAGGCTGAGTCGCTTGGCTAAACCGAATTCTCTGGTCTTTCCTCACACATGTCAACGATATTTGAACAGAGCTTTTAAGCGTGAAGGCCGTCCCTGCCGGTTCGCAGCTTCGCGGGCATGACGCCTTAAATCAGACCAATCTCATCTTCGAGTGAAACGACGATAGACGAGGCTGCAGGCGCGAAATTCGCTTGTCGCGTGGGGCGGGTTCGCCTATGATGAGGGCGAGATTGTTGAGTTGTATCGGCCAACCACGGAGGGATGCGCTGACGTGAGATCTGATACGATAGTCGCCGATCTGAACCCGCGACAAGCGGAGGCGGTTCTGCACACCGAGGGGCCGCTCCTGGTGTTGGCGGGAGCCGGGTCCGGGAAGACTAGGGTCATCACCCGACGGATCGCCTACCTGATCGACCACTGCGGGGTCCCGCCCTGGAATATCCTGGCGGTCACGTTTACCAATAAGGCCGCCGGTGAGATGAAGCGGCGGGTAGCGGATCTGCTGGGACAGAACGGCTCTGAGCCTGGTCTCAGGGATAGCGGCAGCGTCTGGGTCGGGACGTTTCATTCCACATGCGTCCGGATTCTGCGGAAGCACGGCGCGGCGCTGGGCATCAAGAGCTCTTTCGTCATTTACGACGACGGCGATCAGTTGAGCCTCATGCGGGACTGCCTGCGAGCGCAGGGTCTGTCCGAGCGCTCCCTGAACCCTCGCGCGATCCTTTCCCGTATCAGCCGCGCGAAGAATGAGCTGCTTACCGCCGAGGAGTACACGTTACAGGCCAACGACCGGATGGAAGAGCGAACCGCCAAGCTGTACCTCATGTATCAGGAGCGGCTGGATAGCCTGCAGGCGCTCGACTTCGACGATCTGCTTATGGCGACGGTACGCCTCTTCGAGCAACATCCTGAGGCGCTGGCGGCCTACCAGGACCTGTGGCGCTACATCCTGGTGGATGAGTACCAGGATACAAACCACGCTCAGTACCGCCTCGTCCATCTGTTGACCGGCAATCACGGAAACCTCTGCGTGGTGGGCGATGACGACCAGTCGATCTATCGGTGGCGCGGCGCCGACCTGAACAATATCCTGGACTTCGAACGGGACCATTCGGGGTGCATCGTGATCCGGCTGGAACAGAACTATCGATCGACCCAACAGATCCTCCAGGGCGCCGGAGGCGTGGTGGCCCACAACTACGGTCGAAAGGGCAAGACCCTGTGGACCGAGAACGAGGTTGGGGACCCGATCGTCCTCTACCGGGCCCTCGATGAAAACGATGAGGCCCTCTTCGCCGCCAGGACGATCCAAGGTCGGGCCGCCGATGGAGGGACGGGGTACGACGACTACGCGATCTTCTACCGGACGAACGCGCAGTCGCGCGTCCTGGAGGAGGCGCTGCGGCAGGCCCTGATCCCGTACGTCATCGTGGGCGGACTCCGCTTCTATGAACGGAAGGAGATCAAGGACCTGTTGGCTTATCTGCGCTGGGTCGTCAATCCCGCGGACAGCGTCAGCTTTAAGCGGCTGGTGAATGCGCCGACGCGCGGCATCGGGCCCGCCACGATCGCCAAGCTCGAACTGCTGGCGATGCAAGGGAAGACCACGATCTGGGAGGCCTGTCAACGCGCGGTACGGGAGAAGCTGCTCAATACTAAGCAGCAGGCGGCCATGGAGGGATTACTGCGCCTCATTGAAGAGGTGCGGTCGAAAACCGCTCTTAGTCCCATTTCAGATCTGATTGGAGAGCTGATTACCGGGTCCGGATACGCGGAGGAGCTGGAGCACGAGCGAACGCCGGAGGCCGAGAGCCGCCTGGAAAACCTGAAAGAGCTAGTGACCGCCGCCCAGGAGTTTGCGGAGCGCAATGGCGACGGCGGGCTGGCAGCGTTCCTCGATTCCGTCGCCCTGGTCAGCGACCTCGACGAGTACGCCGAAGGCCGGGGCGTGGTGACGCTCATGACGCTTCATACGGCCAAGGGCCTGGAGTTTGATACCGTCTTCATGGTCGGACTGGAGGAAGGGATCTTCCCGCACGCCCTTGCCATGCCCGACGAGCGGGAGCTTGAGGAGGAACGGCGGCTCTGTTATGTCGGCATGACCAGGGCCAGGCGGCGGCTCTATCTCGCGTCGGCGCGGCAGCGACGCCTGTACGGCAACCGGAGTTTTAACCTGCCGTCGCGGTTCCTGGATGAAATCCCGCCGGATGTCCTGCAGGTTCGCGATCCGTGGGAATCCCGGTCCGTCGCCCCGCCACCCTCTACCCCTTCTCGTCCCCAACACCACGATGGCGAGCCGTTCGTCGATCGCCTGTTTCCTGGAGCCCGCATCCGGCATCCCGACTTCGGCGTCGGGGTGATCCGCGAACGGAGCGGCAGCGGGGACGATCTGAAGGTCGTCGTCAGGTTCAAGGCCGCCGGTGAGAAGAAGCTGATGGTCAAGTATGCCCAATTGGAACAGGCCTAGGTGAGTCCAGCCATGGTCGGCGCACATTCAGTAGAAGCCGGCAGTCAACCAACCGGTCATAGGTTCACGGACTCGGCAACGCTCGATTCCGGGATCAGGGCGCTGGTGATCTCCAGCGTGGGCCTGTTGGCGACCTGCATCATACAGATTGCGGTCGTCTGGGTCGGGCAAAGCGCAGCGCTCCTGGCCGATGCACTCCACAATCTGGTCGATGTCTTCACCTCGATTCCGCTCTGGATCGCATTTGCCCTCTCTCGCCGTCTGGCCACTCGACGGTTTACGTACGGCTACGCCCGTGCCGAGGACGTCGCCGGCGTAACCATCATTCTCTTTATCGTCGGCAGCGCGATTCTTGCGGGGTATGCCGCGCTGCACAAGTGGTCCAGCGGGGCGCCAACGACTCACCTGGGGCTTGGGATGGCGGCGGCCCTGGTCGGGGCTATCGGCAATGAGCTGGTTGCCGTGTATAAGATCCGGGTCGGGAAGGCGATCGGCAGTGCGGCGCTGGTGGCTGATGGCCAGCACTCCCGTGCCGATGCGCTGACCTCTGTCGGGGCGTTCGTCGGCATCCTCGGGGTCTTTTGGGGATTTCCCTGGGCCGACCCGCTCATGGGCCTCGTAATCGGCGCGGCCATCCTGTACATCGCCTGGGAGGCAGGCCAAGAGGTGCTGGCGCGTATCATGGATGCTATCGAACCGGAGACGGTCAACCAGATCGAGCAGATCGCCGGCGCGGTCGCCGGGGTGCACCGGGTCGATGAGGTACGAGCCCGCTGGATCGGACACCAGGTGATGGTCGAGCTGTCGATCGAGGTCGGCCCGCGCTTGACCGTTACCAAAGGCCACCAAATCGCTGAAACGGTACGGCATGAACTATTCCACCACATCCCTCGGCTGGCTGACGCCGTCGTACACGTCAACCCCGCATGGGAAGGGGCCGACCCCTACCACGCCCTGACGGCCGACCACCAACCGGAATCTCTGAGACACTCCGTATCAAAAGGGAACACGCCATGAAGATCACGCTTGCAGAGGTTGAGCATGTGGCCAGGCTGGCCCGGCTGGAGCTGACGGCGGAGGAGAAGGAGCGGATGCGGGCCCAGCTCGACTCCATCCTGAGCTACATCGATAAGCTGAATGAACTGGATACGTCGGCCGTCGAGCCGACCTCCCACGTCCTGCCGATGACCAACGTCTTCCGCGAGGATGAGGTCGCGCCTTCGATTGCCCAGGAGGCCGTCCTGGCGAATGCGCCGGATCGCCATGACCTCTTCTTCCGAGTCCCAAGAATCCTGGAGGAGTAACGACGTGGACCTTACCCGACTCACCATCCACGAGATACAGCAACTGCTTGCAAGGCGCGAGGTCAGCGCAACCGAGTTGGTCCGCTCGGTGTTGGATCGGATCGGGCGCGTCGACGGACAGGTCAAGGCATACACCACCCTGACTGAGGAGACAGCCCTGGAGCAGGCTGAGACGGTCGATCGGCTGCGCGCGACCGGCACACCGCTCCCGCCATTGGCCGGCATCCCGCTGGCGATCAAGGATGTCATCTGCACACAAGGGGTGCGGACGACCTGCGCCTCGAAGATTCTGGAACCGTACGTGCCGCCGTACGATGCGACGGTCATCCGACGGCTGAAGGCGCAAGAGGCGATCCTGCTCGGGAAAACCAACATGGACGAATTCGCCATGGGCTCCTCGACGGAGAACTCGGCCTTTTTCCAAACGCGCAATCCCTGGGCGCTCGACTACGTCCCGGGCGGCTCCTCCGGCGGCTCTGCCGCTGCTGTCGCGGCCGACCTGTGCGCCGCCTCGCTCGGCACCGACACGGGGGGCTCGATCCGGCAGCCGGCCAGTTTCTGCGGCATTGCGGGCCTGAAGCCGACCTACGGCCGGGTCTCCCGATACGGCCTGGTGGCCTTCGCCTCATCCCTTGACCAGATCGGGCCGTTCACCAAAGATATCCGGGATTGCGCCACAATGCTGCAGGCCATCGCCGGACACGATCCCCACGATTCGACCTCGGCGGACCTGCCGGTTCCCGATTACGGCGCCGCCCTGACCGGAGACGTTCGGGGGGTACGCATCGGGATTCCCGACGACTATTTCGTCGAGGGGATGGACCCGGAGGTCGAATCAGCCGTCTGGACGGCGATCCGAACGCTGGAGGAGCTGGGCGGGAAGCAGGAAAAGGTCTCACTCCCCCACACCCCGTACGCCATCGCGACCTACTACCTGGTGGCCACCGCCGAGGCCAGCAGCAACCTGGCCCGGTACGATGGGGTCAGATATGGCTATCGAACCTCGAAACCGGCCGACCTGCTGGAGATGTACCAACGCAGCCGACGGGAGGGGTTCGGGCCAGAGGTCAAGCGCCGGATTATGCTCGGAACCTATGCGCTGTCTGCCGGGTACTACGATGCCTATTACCTCAAGGCCCAGAAGGTCCGGACGCTGATCCGCCGGGACTTTGAGCGGGCATTTGAGACGTGCGAGGTGATCGTCACCCCCACCTCACCGACGCCGCCGTTCAAGTTCGGCGAGAAGATGGACGATCCGCTTCAGATGTACCTGTCGGATATCTTCACGATCTCAGTCAACCTGGCCGGACTGCCGGGCATCTCGATCCCGTGCGGGTTCACGAAGGCGGGACTACCGATCGGGCTGCAACTGATCGGCAAACCGTTCGACGAGGCGACGATCCTGAAGGTGGCACATGCCTATGAGCAGGCGACCGACTGGCGCCGCCGAACGCCGCCTGTGTAAGATGACGCGCACGGCGGCCGGCTCACTTCTCATGGCCTTGCTCCTGGCGGCCAGCGTGCTGCCCCGCCAGGCATTAGCCGGCAACAACGAGCTGGTCATCCTCAACTCGGAGCGGTGGATCGATACGCTCAAAGGCACGGTCAAAAATATGAGCAGCGATCGGGCTGAAGAGGTCGTCATCGTTGTCCAATTCTTTGGCGAGGCGGTCAACCAGGCCGTACCGCGCAAGCGGAAGGCCGCCCCCCGACAAGAGTTAGGCCAACAAACGGTGAAGCTGCCACCCCTTGATGCGGGCCAGGAAGCGCCCTTCGAGGTTGACATCGCCGAGCAGCACCGTACAGCCCCATCGTTCAAGTTCGAGCCCCACGCGATCTGGAGCAAGCGAAGCGGAGATCGCGCTCGGAAGCATTAAGTATTCTGATTCCAGGTAATCAGCCAGGCACACGTCGTTGCGAGGAGCGTAGCGACGAAGCAATCTCGCTTCCTCAGACCGCGACTCAGAGATTGCTTCGCTTCGTTCGCAATGACACACCTTGTGAGGGTTAATGTTCTACTTCGCCTACGGTTCAAACATGGAGCGGGTCCAGCTCAAACGTCTCTGTCCAACGGCGAAGTTTGTCGCAGCGGCAACCCTCGCGGACTGCGAGCTGACCTTCTCCGGAAACTCCCCGATGTGGGGCGGCGGCATCGCAGACATCCGCGAGCGGCCCGGAAAAACCGTCGAAGGGGTGGTATGGGAGATCAGCGAGGCCGACCGAAAGGTGTTGGACGGGTACGAAGGCTACCCCGCGCTCTACCTACACAAGGAGATTCAGGTGAGCAGCCGCGAAGGCAAGACGATCAGGGCGTTTGCCTACAGTATGGCCAATCCGGGCCGTGAGATGTCGCCTTCGAAACGGTATAAACAGTTGCTGATCGCCGGCGCCGAGGAACACGGCCTGTCCGATGAGTACATTGATTTTCTGGAGTCCATTCGACCTCTGACGTAATAAGGAATCGAGACATGGAACTCGAAACTCGAAACTCGAAACTCGAAACTCGGTATGAAGCGGTCATCGGGCTGGAGGTGCATGCTCAGCTCCTGACCAGATCCAAGGTCTTCTGCGGCTGCAGCGCCGCCTTCGGCGCCCCGCCGAACAGCCAGACCTGTCCCGTCTGTCTGGGAATGCCGGGTGCGTTGCCGGTCCTGAACCGGCGAGCGATCGAGTTCGCCATCAAGACCGCGCTCGCCCTGGGATGCGACATCACGTCTGTGTGCCGCTTCCACCGGAAGAACTACTTCTACCCCGACATGCCGAAAAACTACCAGATCTCACAGTACGAACTCCCCCTCGCCTGGGGAGGGTCGATCGACGTCCCCGCCGATGACACGACCAGGCGCGTCCGCATCCATCGGCTTCATCTCGAGGAGGACGTCGGCAAGCTGCTGCACGCCGGGACGCTTCACGCAGCAGACTATAGCCTGGTAGACTTTAACCGCAGCGGCGTGCCGTTGATGGAGATCGTCAGCGAACCCGACATCCGCACTCCGGAGGAGGCCGCAGAATATCTGCGGCAGCTTCGGGCGATCCTCGTCTACCTGGGCGTCTGCGACGGCAACATGGAGGAAGGCAGCCTACGTTGCGATGCCAATGTCTCCCTGCGACCAGTCGGGAGCGAGGAGCTGGGCGTCAAGGCTGAGGTCAAGAACATGAACTCCTTCAAGAATGTTCAGAAGGCCTTAGCCTATGAGATCCAGCGACAGGCAAAGGTCCTTGACGAGGGAGGCAAGATCGTCCAGGAAACCAGGTTGTGGGACGCCGATCAGGAGCTGACGTTGTCGATGCGGAGCAAGGAGTATGCGCATGACTACCGCTACTTCCCTGAGCCCGACCTGGTCCCGTTAGCCGCCTCACCGCAGTGGATCGAGGAGATCCGCGCAACGCTTCCTGAACTGCCACCGCAACGCCGCGGTCGGTTTGTCCGTGAGTACGGGATTCCGGATTACGACGCGGCGGTCCTCACGGCATCCAGACCGCTGGCCGACTACTACGAGGAGGTCGCCAAGGCCTCCCGCGAACCGAAGCTCGCCAGCAACTGGGTGATGGTGGAGCTGTTGGGCTATTTGAACAAGGATGGCCGCGAGATTACCGACAGCCCGATCCCGCCGGCTGGGCTGACTGCGCTGCTGACGCTGCTCCAGCGTGGGACGATCAGCGGGAAGATCGCCAAAACGGTCTTTGAACAGATGTATCAGACCGGGAAATCGGCCGAGCTGATTGTCAAGGAGCAGGGCCTGACGCAGATCTCAGACCAGGATGAACTGCGCCGGATTGTTGAGGAGGTGCTTGCCGCACACCCCGGGCCGGTCGCCGATTACCGGAAAGGGAAGGTGCAGAGCCTGACCTTCCTGGTCGGCATGATCATGAAGGCCAGTCGCGGGAAGGCCAACCCCAAGGTGGCCAACGAGTTGCTGATCGCGCGACTCAAGGGCGAGGAGCCCGGAGGGGACAGGTGACGACCCGCTGGCGGCGTCGGCTCCGCTGGTCACTTCTGGTCTTGGGTGGGCTCGTCGCGGTCCTCTTCGCCGGTCCGATGCTGCTGGACCAGGAGCGGTATCGAGGAATCATCGTCAACCGTGTCAGCCAACTGCTGAACCGCACAGTGACTGCGAGCAGCCTGCGCGCACATCTCCTGCCGTCCCCCGGGGTGACCATCCAGAACTTCAGCATCGCTGATCGCGCCCCGTGGTCTGAACCGTTCCTGGACGCCAAGCAATTTCATGTCGGCCTCAAGCTGCTGCCGCTCCTCCGTGGCGACGTCCAGATCAGCGATATCCGCATGGACGGCGTCCGTATCAGGTTGGCCAGAGGGCCGGACGGGTGGAACCTCGAGGATCTGATGCGGCCGTCCGCGCGCGCGACAGCCGCCGAACTGCGCCATACTGAAGGCGCCAGAGTAGCGAGGGGACAGTCCGCCCTGCCGGTCCTGGTGGCCGGCGCCCTGACGATCCGCGATGGAACCATCGTGATGGATAACCCCTTGCACCCTTACGGGCCGGCCACTCTGGAGTTGAAGGATATTGATCTGGACATCCCTTCCCCACTCCCCTCTCGTCCGCTTCGCATCCATATGAGTGGACGGTTGCCCGGCGACACATCGAGCTCATTCGACCTCACTGGAAGTCTGCAACGCAATGAAGCCGATCACACACCAATTGAGGTAGAGTTTCATGTGCGGGGTCTCGAGGCCGCGCGACTGACATCGGCTATTGGCCTGTCGCGCGCCTCCTCCGCCTCAGCGCTGAGCGGCACCGTCGATTTCGCCGGGAAGGTCGTCGGCGAATGGCCTCGCCTCGATCTCGAGGCGACCGCCGATCTGCAGCGCATCGGTCTTACACTCGCACGGGAACGGGGCAAGACGCCTGGCGACAAAGCAAGGCTGCGGGTAAAGGGACGATGGGAAGACGCCAGCCTCGACCTCCCAGAGGTCAGTCTGCTCTGGAAGGGCCAGACCATCGCGGGCCGCCTCCACCTCGCAACTCAGAAGTCGCCCCGTCTTCAGTTCTGGCTGAATGCGCCGGATCTCTCCATCGAACCGATCGTCGCGTTCGCAAACGCGGGAGCTGGTTCTGGAACGGATCGAGTCAACGTACCCCAGACCCCCCAAATCCCCCCATCCCCTTTATCAAAGGGGGGATGGGGGGGATTTAGCTCGCACCTCGCCACCATCCGACGCCGGCGGACTCCAGGTCGAGGGACACCTGCGCTCTGATGTCCTGCGTTGGGGGAAGCTGATTCTGACCGGTACGGAAACCGACCTGCACTACTGCTGTCGGCTCCTGACAGTCCGTCGACTCCGCGGCGGCTTCTACGGCGGAACCCTCTCGAGTGCTGCCGCCCTCGACTGGCGCGGGCCGATTCCCCGCGCGACCGTCGCGCG